>NZ_AJRC02000003.1:0-166735 GCF_000298695.2 Streptococcus sp. GMD3S
GTTTATTCCTGGAGTAAGTTTTCATTTTATCTATACAGATTTGATTAAAGTTCCTGGTTATATTTTTGATGGTTACCATGCTGTAAAAATTAAGGACATGCTTAATTTATTAAGTGAGTTGTATATTTGCATTATTCCAACTCATAATAAGTGCCAATTTGAAAATATTATTCCAACTAAAATACAAGATAGGGTGCGTTATCTTGACTATGATGGAGAAGACTTAGAAGAGTGGACTAAGAAAGTCTATCAAGTTGTTTTAAAACAATCAGATAAAGGATAGTTGAGGAAAAAACGATGAAAGTGATTGATCAAACTTTATTAGAAAAAGTCATTATTGAACGTTCTCGTCATAGCCATAAGGGAGATTACGGACGTCTGCTCTTACTGGGAGGGACTTATCCTTATGGGGGAGCTATCATCATGTCAGCCATTGCAGCTGTCAGAAGTGGGGCAGGGTTGGTGACTGTTGGCACGGATAAGGAGAATATCTCAGCCCTGCACAGCCATTTACCTGAAGCAATGGCTTTTTCTCTAAAGGATAAAGCATTACTAAAAGAACAGTTGGAAAAGGCAGAAGTTGTCTTGTTAGGTCCGGGTTTGCGAGAGGATGCATTTGGAGAAGAACTCGTAAAACGAGTTTTTGACAGTCTCAGAAAAGACCAGATTTTGATTGTAGACGGCGGTGCTTTGGGCATCTTAGCAAAAGGTCATTTGCCATTTCCATCTAGTCAGCTCATTCTTACTCCCCACCAAAAGGAATGGGAAAGACTGTCTGGTATAGTTCTTGAACATAAAAATACAGAGACGACTGCTAGGGCTCTTTCTTCTTTTCCTCAAGGAACAATTCTAGTTGAGAAGGGTCCAGCGACTCGTATCTGGAAAGCTGGCAAACCTGAATACTATCAACTGGAGGTTGGAGGTCCCTATCAAGCAACCGGTGGGATGGGAGATACTTTGGCTGGGATGATTGCAGGTTTTGCAGGTCAGTTTCCACATGTCAATCTCTATGAACGCGTAGTAGTAGCGACCCATCTGCACTCAGCCATTGCTCAAGAACTAGCTCAAGAAAACTACCTTGTCTTGCCAACAGAAATTAGCAAGCTCCTCCCCAAAACAATGAAAAAAATATCTCAAAAAGGCAGCTAATACCTTGGTTGTCTTTTTATGTTGATGTAGCTTTGTTGATAAGGTTTTCAAATACCTCAGAACCAGCGACCAACTGCAGAACTTGCGTGAAATTCTCACTTTTAAGGTCTTGATTTTTAGTCAAACTAGCAATTAAAGCGAGATTGTTATCAAAGTTGAGGGATGTCAAATCATGCTTTTTTTGATATAATTTTTAATGATGAATGCGAGAAATGATCGGTATGTGGTCGTTGATTTAGAGGCGACCAGCACCGGAAGCAAGGCAAAAATTATTCAAGTAGGCATTGTGGTGATTGAGAATGGCGAGATCGTCGATCAGTATGCGACTGATGTCAATCCTCACGAACCCTTGGATTCTCATATCAAAGAATTAACAGGTCTAACCGATCAACGCTTGGCTGCGGCACCAGAATTTTCTCAGGTGGCTGGAAAAATTTTTGAATTGGTTAAGGACGGTATTTTTGTTGCGCACAATGTACAGTTTGATGCTAACCTTCTTGCAGAATTCCTCTTTTTTGAAGGATATGAATTGCGCACACCGCGGGTGGATACTGTTGAGTTAGCCCAAGTTTTATATCCTCAGTTTGAAAAATACAATCTAGGTATCCTTTGTCAAGAGTTGGGAATTGAACTAGAACAAGCCCACGCTGCCCTGTCTGATGCTCAGGCAACAGCTGAACTCTTGCTTTACATGCGTCAAAAACTTTTTGAGTTACCAAAAGGGCTTTTAGAAAGCTTGTTAGACCTTGCAGACAACCTTCTCTATGAAAGTTATCTGGTGATTGAGGAGGTTTACCAGCAGCAATCTCTCTTGTCTTCGCCAGACTTGATGGAACTCCATGGACTTTTCCTGAGAAAGGAAAGTCAAGCATTAGTACCACGCAAGTTATCCAAAGATTTTGCTAAAAACATTTCTTTATTGGGGCTGGAGGAGCGTCCGCAACAGTTGGAATTTGCGGAGAAGGTTGAGCACTTATTGGAAGAACACCAGATTTCCTTTGTCCAAGCTCAAACGGGACTGGGCAAGACTTATGGTTATCTCCTCCCAGCTTTGAACTTGGAGAGTCAAACAGGTATCCTAGTGAGTGTTCCGACCAAAATTCTTCAAAATCAAATCATGCAAGAAGAAGGTCAGCGCTTAAAAGAGGTCTTCCATCTGGAAATTCATAGTCTCAAGGGGCCTCAAAATTACTTGAAACTGGATGCTTTTCACCAAGTCCTCCATCGACCAGAGTCCAATCGCCTTTTCACACGCTTTAAAATGCAACTGCTCATCTGGCTAACGGAGACAGAGACTGGTGATTTGGACGAAATCGGGCAACTTTATCGCTACCAGCACTTTCTGCCAGAACTAGTCCACGATGGCAAGCTTTCAAAGAAAAGTTTATTTGCCACAGAGGATTTTTGGAAACGAGGGCAGGAAAAGGCCAAGACCAGTCGCGTTCTCTTGACTAATCATGCCTATCTGGTCACACGTTTGGAAGACAATCCAGAGTTTATCGACAACCGTTTGGTGATCTTGGATGAAGCTCAAAAAATGCTGCTAGCCCTTGAAAATCTAGCCCAGCAGGCTTACCGCCTTGAGGAACTTGTAACTCAAATTGAAAAGTCCTTAGAGTCAGAGGAAGATTTGGTTCAGAAACGCTTGCTTGAGAGTATAGGTTTTGAATGTCGTTACTTGATGGAGCACTATCAGTCAGGCCTTAAGAATGGAAAGTGGTTGGATTCTCTCGAACACTTGCGCCAGCATTTTTCGGAGTTAGCTCTCCCAGAGTATCGAGAGCTTGCAAACTTTTTCACCTCGGACCGTGAATTTTGGCTTGCTACAGCAGAGAAATCGAGCAAGGATGTCTTGATTTGTTCAAGCAAAAAAGGCCGCTTTATACTAGCAGACCTATTGCCAGAAGATTGTAGACTTCTAGGAGTATCGGCCACTCTTGAAATCAGCAATCGGGTTTCCCTAGCAGATTTATTGGGCTTTTCAGAAGCTCCACTTGTTAGGCTTGATGTAGCAAAGCAGGAGCAACAAGAAGTCTTTCTAGTCAATGACTTTCCTCTTGTGACAGAAGTTTCGCCTTTTGACTATGCTAGTGAAGTGGCTTCTGTCATTCGAAGCTTACAAGCCTTTCAAGAACCCTTATTGGTCTTGTTTACCTCAAAAGAAATGTTGCTGGCAGTTTCGGACCTGCTCGACCAACCGCATCTAGCTCAGTATAAAAATGGGGAACCAAGCCAACTGAAAAAACGTTTTGAAAAGGGCGAACGCCAGATCTTGCTTGGAACAGGTAGTTTCTGGGAAGGGGTTGATTTTTCAACCCATCCTTGCGTGATTCAAGTGATTCCGAGATTGCCTTTCCAAAATCCCCAAGAGCCTTTAACCAAAAAATTAAACCAAGAACTGCGTCAAGAAGGGAAAAATCCTTTCTATGATTATCAGTTGCCGATGGCGATCATTCGGCTAAAACAAGCTCTGGGCCGTACTGTTAGAAGATCTGACCAAGGTTCGGTTGCTGTTATCTTAGATAGTCGTGTCGTTAGCAAGCGTTACGGCAAACAAATCGCTCAGGCCTTGTCAAAAGAAAGGGCTGTTCAGGTTCTTTCTAGAGAACAGCTAGAGCCTGCTGTAGCTGATTTTCTCCAATCTCGTTGCAATAGAATGAAAGAAAAATCCAAGAAAGAGAAAAGGTAAAAAATATGAAACGTTCCTTCGACTCTCGAGTCGATTATAGCCTCCTCCTACCAGTGTTTTGTTTACTGGTGATTGGAGTAGTGGCCATTTATATAGCAGTTAGTCATGACTATCCAAATAATGTATTACCAATTCTAGGTCAGCAAATCGCATGGATTTCCTTGGGCCTTGTCATTGGTTTTGTGGTCATGTTCTTTAATACCGAGTTTTTATGGAAGGTGACTCCCTATCTTTATGGTCTAGGGCTAGCTTTGATGGTCCTACCTCTTGTTTTCTACAATCCAAATCTTGTAGCGTCAACAGGTGCCAAGAACTGGGTATCGATTGGTGGAACGACACTTTTCCAGCCATCGGAATTCATGAAGATTTCCTATATCTTGATGTTGGCTCGAGCCATTGTAAGATTCACTCAAAAACACAAGGAATGGCGACGGACTATTCCCTTGGATTTCCTACTGATTGGTTGGATGATTGCCTTTACCATCCCAGTCTTGATCCTCTTAGCCCTACAAAGTGACTTGGGGACTGCCTTGGTCTTCGTAGCTATTTTTTCCGGTATGGTTCTCCTTTCAGGTGTTTCGTGGAAGATTATCATTCCTGTTTTTGCGACAGGAGTGACTGCTGTTGCAGGCTTCATGGCCATCTTTATAAGCAAGGATGGACGTGCCTTCTTGCATCAGATTGGGATGCCAACTTACCAGATCAACCGCATCTTGGCTTGGCTCAATCCCTTTGACTTTGCACAAACAACAACATATCAACAGGCGCAGGGACAAATTGCGATTGGAAGTGGTGGCTTGTTTGGACAAGGTTTCAATGTGTCCAATCTCCTCATTCCAGTACGCGAGAGTGATATGATTTTCACAGTAATTGCGGAAGATTTCGGCTTCATTGGTTCAGTATTTGTCATTGCTTTGTACCTACTTCTTATCTATCGGATGTTGAAGATTACGCTCAGATCAAATAACCAGTTCTATACCTATATTTCGACTGGCTTTATCATGATGCTGCTCTTCCATATATTTGAAAATATTGGCGCAGTGACTGGCTTGCTTCCTCTGACAGGGATTCCTTTACCTTTCATCTCTCAAGGGGGGTCCGCAATTATTAGTAACCTTATCGGAGTTGGTCTCCTCTTATCTATGAGTTACCAGACCAATCTAGCTGAAGAAAAGAGTGGGAAGATTTCATTCAAACGAAAGAAAGTCGTCCTAAAACAAATCAAATAAGGAGGCCACTATGGCAACAGTAGCAGTTATTTTAGCCCAGGGTTTTGAAGAAATTGAAGCCTTGACAGTAGTCGATGTCTTGCGTCGAGCAAACATTTCTTGTGATATGGTAGGATTTGAAGAGCAGGTGACAGGGTCACATGACATTCAGGTAAAAGCTGACCGTATCTTTGATGGTGATTTGTCCGACTATGACTTGGTCGTTCTTCCAGGAGGTATGCCAGGCTCAGCTCACCTACGGGATAATCCAGCCCTCATTTCACAGATTAAAGCCTTTGACCAAGCTGGAAAGAAAATTGCTGCCATCTGTGCAGCCCCAATCGCTCTTCATCAAGCAGGTGTCCTGAAAGACAAGCACTTTACTTGTTATGACGGAGTTCAGGAGCAAATTACTGACGGAATTTATCAAAAGCAAACAGTGGTTGTGGATGGCAATCTAACAACTAGCCGAGGACCGTCAACCGCACTTGCCTTTGCCTATGAGTTGGTAGAGCAGTTGGGAGGGGATGCTGAAAGTTTACGAGACGGCATGCTCTATCTAGATGTCTTTGGAAATCAACAGTAAGACGAGAGTTCGGCTCTCGTTTTTTAATTTACTCCATGTCTAAAAAATGTTTCATATGATTGTCTTGCGATTTTATATCAAACTTTTATAAATCAATCAAGATTCGTTTAACATAAGAAGGAATCTATCTCTAGAAATGTTAGTGTTTTCAAGTTGTTAGATAGAATAGTTCAGATTTCTACTGAAATCAATAGATTCATGAAAAGATATAATATTCAATAAATGCTATATTAAACGGTCTTATCATGCGAATTAATCTGCTTGTATTAATTTGAAATATAAAGTACTTTCTCTGTAATATAATTGAAACATGTTACTAGTATATTAAAATTAGTAAGAATTTTTTGCATATACGAAACTGGGGGAGTGATATGTTGAAAGCATTTGGAAAAATATTCAAAGTCATTAGAGAATCAAAAAAAATGTCCCTGAAAGAGGTAGCTGCTGGTGATATTTCCGTAGCTCAGCTATCCCGTTTTGAACGGGGAGTTAATGGGATCACACTTGATTCTTTTTATTGCTGTTTAAAAAATATGGCCGTTTCCCTAGAGGAGTTTCAGTATGTTTACCATAATTACATTGATTCAGATGATGTGCTGTTTTCAAAAAAAGTAGCTGATGCATATCAGGAAAACAATGTTGTCAAGCTCCAAAATATTTTGTCAAGCTCAGAAGCTTTGACCGAACAGTTTCCTGAGAAGAAAAACTATAAACTCAATACGATCATTGTCAGAGCTCTTCTGTCTTCCTGTTGCTCAGATTTTCAGATTAGCAAGAAGGATATAGAATTCCTGACGGATCATCTCTTTTCTGTTGAGGAGTGGGGACGTTATGAACTCTGGCTTTTTACAAACAGTGTTGATTTGATGACCTTGGAAACGTTGGAAACCTTCGCTAGTGAGATGATCAATCGTACCCAGTTTTATAACAACCTACCTGAAAATCGCCGCCGTATTATCAAGATGCTACTTAATGTCATTAGCGTCTGTATAGAAGGAAACCATCTGCTAGTTGCTATGAGGTTTCTCAATTATCTCGACCACTCTAAAATCCCTGAAACAGATCTATATGATCGAACGCTGATTAAGTATCATAGGGCTCTGTATGCCTATAAGGTCGGGAATACTAATGCTCTCAGTGATATCGAGCAATGCCTATCTTTTTTTGAATTTTTAGATTCCTTTGGTGTTGCCCAAAAGCTTAAAGAACAGTTTGAAAGAATTTGCCTTTCATAGTTGTAGATGTGCAACAAAAAAAGATCATTTTGAAAAATATACTAGAATAAGGGCATAACTTTATACTAAATTCAGAAGGAGGTTTTATGATGGAGAAAAAGATTCATTATAAGATGCATAAAGTTAAGAAAAACTGGGTAGCCATTGCTTTGACTACCTTGGCCCTTATTGTAGCACCAAAGGTACTTGGTCTAGAACCAGGCGTTGTCCATGCGGATGATGTAAAGCAGGTTGTGGTTCAAGAACCTGCTACAGCTCAGACTAGTGGTCCGGGTCAGCAAACTCCAGCCCAAGCTAACGTAGCTTCTGAGAAAGAAGCAGAAAAAGCAACCCCTGCAGACAAGGTGACAGGCGATGTTGCTGCTAGTGAAAAACCTGCTAAACCAGCAGAAAATACGGAAGCAACAGTTCAAACCAATGCTCAAGAGCCTGCTAAACCAGCAGATACGAAAGAAGCATCTACAGAAAAGGCTGCTGTTGCAGAAGAAGTTAAAGCTGCTAATGCAATCACAGAAACTCCTAAAACAGAAGTAGCAGAGCAGAATAAACAAGCAAGGCCAACAACTGCCCAAGACCAAGAAGGCGACAAACGAGAAAAATCGGCTGTTGAAGACAAGATTGTTGCAAATCCAAAGGTTGCAAAGAAAGATCGCTTGCCCGAACCTGCTCAAAAACAAGGAGCAGTAGCTGAAAGAATGGTGGCAGATCAGGCTCAACCTGCACCTGTAAATGCTGACCATGATGATGATGTCCTATCTCATATTAAGACCATTGATGGTAAAAATTACTATGTTCAGGACGATGGTACAGTTAAAAAGAACTTTGCAGTTGAACTTAATGGTAGAATACTTTATTTTGATGCAGAAACGGGTGCCTTAGTTGATTCAAATGAATATCAGTTCCAACAAGGAACCAGCAGTCTCAATAATGAATTCTCCCAAAAGAATGCTTTCTATGGTACGACTGACAAGGATATTGAAACTGTAGACGGTTATTTGACAGCAGATAGCTGGTATCGTCCAAAGTTCATCTTAAAAGATGGAAAAACATGGACGGCATCGACAGAAACAGACTTACGTCCTCTTTTGATGGCTTGGTGGCCTGATAAACGTACTCAGATTAATTACCTCAACTATATGAACCAGCAAGGTCTGGGAGCAGGTGCTTTTGAAAACAAAGTGGAACAAGCTCTCCTGACAGGTGCTTCTCAGCAGGTTCAGCGCAAAATTGAGGAAAAAATTGGTAAAGAAGGCGATACCAAATGGTTGAGAACGCTGATGGGTGCCTTTGTCAAAACCCAGCCAAACTGGAATATCAAGTCAGAGTCTGAAACAACTGGTACTAAAAAGGACCACTTGCAGGGTGGAGCTTTGCTTTATACTAATAATGAGAAGAGCTCTCATGCTGACTCTAAGTTCCGTCTGCTTAACCGTACCCCTACTAGTCAAACAGGTAAACCTAAGTACTTCATTGACAAGTCAAACGGTGGTTATGAGTTCTTGCTCGCTAACGACTTTGACAACTCTAATCCAGCTGTTCAGGCCGAACAACTCAACTGGTTGCATTTTATGATGAACTTTGGAAGCATCGTAGCCAATGATCCGACTGCTAATTTTGATGGAGTTCGTGTCGATGCGGTGGACAATGTCAACGCAGACTTGCTCCAAATCGCATCTGACTACTTCAAGTCTCGCTACAAGGTGGGAGAAAGTGAAGAAGAAGCCATCAAGCATTTGTCTATCTTGGAAGCTTGGTCTGATAACGATCCTGACTACAACAAAGATACTAAAGGTGCTCAACTAGCAATTGACAACAAGCTACGCTTGTCCTTGCTTTATTCATTCATGCGTAATCTATCTATCCGTAGCGGAGTAGAGCCTACGATTACAAATAGTCTAAATGACCGTTCTTCTGAAAAGAAAAATGGCGAACGGATGGCTAACTATATCTTTGTTCGGGCTCATGACAGTGAAGTACAAACTGTTATTGCTGACATCATCCGAGAAAATATCAATCCAAATACGGATGGTTTGACCTTTACCATGGATGAACTCAAGCAAGCCTTCAAGATCTACAACGAAGATATGCGCAAGGCAGACAAGAAGTATACGCAGTTCAACATCCCAACTGCCCATGCCCTCATGCTCTCCAATAAAGACTCTATCACTCGGGTCTACTATGGTGACCTCTATACCGATGATGGTCAATACATGGAGAAAAAATCTCCTTACCACGATGCTATCGATGCCTTGTTGCGTGCTCGTATTAAGTATGTAGCAGGTGGACAAGACATGAAAGTCACATATATGGGTGTACCTCGTGAGGCTGATAAATGGTCTTACAATGGTATTTTGACTTCTGTGCGCTACGGTACTGGTGCCAATGAAGCAACAGATGAAGGAACAGCAGAAACTCGTACTCAAGGGATGGCTGTTATTGCTTCTAACAACCCTAACCTGAAACTGAACGAATGGGATAAACTGCAAGTCAATATGGGAGCAGCCCACAAGAATCAATACTATCGCCCTGTGCTTTTGACGACCAAAGATGGTATTTCCCGTTATCTAACTGACGAAGAAGTGCCGCAATCGCTCTGGAAGAAGACAGATGCTAATGGTATTTTAACCTTTGATATGAATGATATTGCAGGCTACAGCAATGTACAGGTTTCTGGATATCTGGCTGTTTGGGTACCAGTTGGCGCTAAGGCAGATCAGGATGCTCGTACAACAGCAAGCAAGAAGAAAAACGCTAGTGGTCAGGTCTACGAATCTAGCGCAGCCCTTGATTCTCAGTTGATTTACGAAGGATTTTCTAACTTCCAAGACTTTGCAACCCGCGATGACCAATATACTAATAAAGTCATTGCTAAAAATGTCAACCTCTTCAAGGAATGGGGAGTAACTTCATTTGAGCTACCACCTCAGTATGTATCTAGCCAAGACGGTACTTTCTTAGATTCTATCATTCAGAATGGTTATGCCTTTGAAGACCGCTACGATATGGCGATGAGCAAGAACAATAAATATGGTTCTTTAAAAGATTTGCTCAATGCTCTTCGTGCGCTTCACAGTGTCAATATCCAAGCCATCGCAGACTGGGTACCAGACCAAATCTATAACCTACCAGGTAAGGAAGTGGTAACAGCAACACGTGTCAATAACTACGGAACCTACCGTGAAGGTTCAGAAATTAAGGAAAAACTCTATGTAGCTAATAGTAAGACCAATGGGACTGATTTCCAAGGTAAATACGGTGGAGCCTACTTGGATGAGCTTAAAGCCAAATATCCAGAGATCTTTGAACGAGTACAGATTTCCAATGGTCAAAAGATGACAACAGATGAGAAGATTACCAAGTGGTCGGCTAAGTACTTCAATGGTACCAATATCTTAGGTCGTGGTGCTTACTATGTTCTTAAAGACTGGGCTAGCAACGACTATCTTACTAACAAAAATGGCGAGATAGTATTGCCTAAGCAATTAGTTAATAAGAATGCTTACACAGGATTTGTTAGTGATGCCAATGGTACTAAGTTCTATTCAACTAGTGGTTATCAAGCTAAAAATTCCTTTATCCAAGATGAAAATGGAAATTGGTATTATTTCGATAAACGAGGTTATCTAGTAACAGGTGCTCATGAAATTGATGGCAAGCACGTTTATTTCTTGAAGAATGGTATTCAACTTCGTGATTCTATCCGTGAAGATGAAAATGGTAATCAGTACTACTATGATCAAACTGGTGCCCAAGTTCTCAACCGTTACTACACTACTGATGGTCAAAACTGGCGTTACTTTGATGCCAAGGGCGTTATGGCTCGAGGTCTTGTCAAGATAGGAGATGGACAGCAATTCTTTGATGAAAACGGCTATCAGGTTAAGGGCAAGATTGTGAGTGCTAAAGATGGCAAACTTCGTTACTTTGACAAGGATTCAGGAAATGCTGTTATCAATCGTTTTGCTCAAGGTGATAACCCAAGTGATTGGTACTATTTCGGAGCAGATGGAGTTGCAGTGACAGGTCTTCAAAAGATTGGTCAACAAACACTTTACTTTGACCAAGATGGCAAGCAAGTCAAGGGTAAAATCGTGACACTTTCAGATAAGAGTATCCGTTACTTTGATGCCAACTCAGGAGAAATGGCGGTCGGCAAGTTTGCAGAAGGTGCCAAGAGCGAATGGTATTACTTTGACCAAAATGGTAAAGCAGTAACAGGTCTTCAAAAGATTGGCAAACAAACACTTTACTTTGACCAAGATGGCAAGCAAGTCAAGGGTAAAGTAGTAACTTTGGCTGATAAATCCATCCGTTACTTTGATGCCAACTCAGGAGAAATGGCAGTCGGCAAGTTTGCAGAAGGTGCTAAGAACGAATGGTATTACTTTGACCAAACTGGTAAAGCAGTGACAGGCCTTCAAAAGATTGGCAAACAAACACTTTACTTCGACCAAGATGGTAAGCAAGTCAAGGGTAAAATCGTGACACTTTCAGATAAGAGTATCCGTTACTTTGATGCTAACTCAGGAGAGATGGCAACCAACAAGTTTGTCGAAGGTTCCCAAAATGAGTGGTACTATTTTGATCAAGCTGGAAAAGCAGTGACAGGCTTGCAGCGGGTCGGTCAACAGACTCTCTATTTCACGCAAGACGGCAAGCAAGTCAAAGGAAAAGTTGTTGATGTGAATGGAGTTAGTCGATATTTCGATGCCAATTCAGGGGATATGGCTCGAAGCAAATGGATTCAACTTGAAGATGGAAGTTGGATGTATTTTGACCGCGATGGTAGAGGTCAAAACTTCGGAAGAAACTAATCGAATTTAGCTCAATAAAAATCAAGCTTTAGCTGATGATATACAAAAACGATAACACCTTAAAAGGACGTTATCGTTTTTTGCCTGTTTGGAGAATAAATTACAATTGAAAAGAAAGAAGGAATCATTGGGAACTGTAATGAATTAACAAGGGACTCCATATTGGAATAATCTTTTTCTGCTTTCTAATGTGATATTCAAAGCAATGAGGATTCTAATTTTAAAGTTTTGAAATCCAAAAGCGTTTCGTTTGCGAACAATGACGCGGTTGTTAGTAGTTTCTATTTTTTAATTTGTACATTTGAGATAAGAAAGATTTTGCTTGATTATTTATAGAGGAGCTATTCTTCACAAAAAGGCTCCATAGATGCAATCGTGTTTTACTCTCTATAGAAATTATAGAGCCGAAAAATCTAGGAAATCATCGCTTTTTTCATAAAAAAATGGTATAATGAAGGGTATGAAATATCACGACTATATATGGGATTTAGGTGGTACCCTATTGGATAATTATGAGACTTCTACTGCAGCCTTTGTAGAAACCTTAGCCCAATACGGAATAGAGCAAGAACACGACCGAGTCTACGAAGCTTTGAAGGTTTCGACAGCTTTTGCCATCGAGAAGTTTGCACCAGATATCGAGGATTTTTTAGAGAACTATAAAGAAAATGAAGCGCGTGAGCTAGAACATCCAGTTTTGTTTGAGGGAATTCCAGAATTACTCAAAGACATTTCGGACAAGGGTGGTCGCCATTTCTTGGTTTCTCATCGAAATGACCAAGTACTAGAACTTCTTGCTAAGACCCAGATAGCCAACTACTTCACCGAGGTGGTGACTGCCAGTTCTGGCTTTAAACGGAAACCAGATCCTGAGTCCATGATTTATTTACGTGATAAATATCATATTACATCTGGTTTGGTCATTGGTGACAGAAATATTGATGTAGAAGCAGGTAAAGCTGCTGGCTTAGATGCCTATCTTTTTAATAACGTTGCGACATTGAGACAAGCAATAGACATGTAAGAAAAGGGAAAAAATGACAGAAGAAATCAAAAATCAACAGGCACAGGATTATGATGCCAGTCAAATTCAAGTTTTGGAGGGACTTGAAGCTGTTCGTATGCGTCCAGGTATGTATATTGGATCAACTTCAAAAGAAGGTCTTCACCATCTAGTATGGGAAATCGTTGATAACTCAATTGACGAAGCTCTAGCTGGATTTGCCAGTCACATCCAAGTCTTTATAGAGCCAGATAATTCCATCACCGTTGTGGATGATGGGCGTGGAATTCCTGTTGATATTCAGGAAAAAACAGGACGTCCCGCTGTTGAGACTGTCTTTACAGTTCTTCACGCTGGAGGAAAATTCGGCGGTGGCGGATACAAGGTTTCAGGTGGATTGCACGGTGTAGGTTCATCAGTAGTAAACGCCCTCTCAACTCAACTAGATGTTCATGTCCATAAAAACGGTAAGATTCATTACCAAGAATACCGTCGTGGTCATGTTGTTGCTGATCTTGAGGTGGTTGGAGATACGGATAAAACGGGAACAACAGTTCACTTCACACCAGATCCAGAGATTTTTACAGAAACAACAACTTTTGACTTTGAAAAATTAAACAAACGTATTCAAGAACTAGCCTTTTTGAACCGAGGCCTTCGAATCTCCATCACAGATAAGCGTGAAGGTCTCGAACAGACTAAACATTACCACTATGAGGGTGGGATTGCTAGCTACGTTGAATATATCAACGAGAACAAGGATGTGATCTTTGATACACCAATCTACACAGACGGTGAGATGGATGATATCACAGTTGAAGTAGCCATGCAGTACACAACCGGTTACCACGAAAACGTCATGAGTTTCGCCAATAACATTCACACCCATGAAGGTGGTACGCATGAGCAAGGTTTCCGTACGGCTCTGACACGTGTTATCAATGACTATGCCCGCAAGAATAAACTACTAAAAGACAATGAAGATAACCTAACAGGGGAAGATGTCCGTGAAGGCTTGACTGCAGTTATCTCAGTTAAGCATCCAAACCCGCAGTTTGAAGGACAAACCAAGACCAAACTGGGGAATAGTGAAGTAGTCAAGATTACCAATCGCCTCTTCAGCGACGCCTTCTCTGATTTTCTCATGGAAAATCCACAGATTGCTAAGCGTATCGTGGAAAAAGGGATTTTGGCTGCCAAGGCTCGTGTAGCTGCAAAGCGTGCGCGTGAAGTCACACGCAAGAAATCTGGTTTGGAAATTTCCAATTTGCCAGGAAAACTAGCAGACTGTTCTTCTAACAACCCTGCTGAAACCGAACTCTTCATCGTCGAAGGAGACTCAGCTGGTGGATCAGCCAAATCTGGTCGTAACCGTGAGTTCCAGGCTATCCTTCCAATTCGTGGTAAGATCTTGAACGTTGAAAAAGCTAGCATGGATAAAATCCTTGCCAACGAAGAAATTCGAAGTCTTTTCACAGCCATGGGAACAGGATTTGGTGCAGAATTTGATGTCACTAAGGCTCGTTACCAAAAACTCGTTTTGATGACCGATGCCGATGTTGATGGAGCCCACATTCGAACACTCCTGCTAACCTTGATTTACCGCTACATGAAACCAATCTTAGAGGCTGGTTATGTCTACATTGCCCAACCACCGATTTATGGGGTTAAAGTGGGAAGTGAGATCAAAGAATACATTCAACCTGGTGCAGATCAAGAAATTAAACTCCAAGAAGCCTTAGCACGTCATAGTGAAGGGCGTTCAAAACCAACCATCCAACGTTATAAAGGTTTGGGAGAAATGGATGACCACCAATTGTGGGAAACAACCATGGATCCTGAACATCGCTTGATGGCGCGTGTTTCGGTAGATGATGCTGCCGAAGCAGATAAAATCTTTGATATGTTGATGGGGGATCGAGTAGAACCTCGTCGCGAATTTATCGAAGAAAACGCTGTTTACAGTACACTTGACGTCTAAAAAATGTGGGAAATAGTTCCCTTGGTTTAAAAAATATGATATAATCATTACGATTGTTTCTAGTATAAAAGGAGTTTGATATGTCTAATGGACAACTAATTTATCTAATGGTTGCGATTGCAGTCATTCTGATCTTAGCTTATGTAACAGCTATCTTTTTACGTAAGCGTAATGTAAGCAGATTAACGGCCCTTGAAGAAAGAAAAGAAGAACTCTACAACCTTCCTGTAAATGATGAGGTTGAAGCCGTTAAAAACATGCACTTGATTGGTCAAAGTCAGGTGACCTTCCGTGAATGGAACCAAAAATGGGTTGATTTATCTCTGAATTCATTTGCTGATATTGAAAATCACCTCTTTGAAGCTGAAAGCTACAATAATTCTTTCCGTTTTTTCAAAGCTGCTCACAAGATTGATCAAATTGAAAGCCAAATTGGCTTGATTGAAGAAGATATTGCAGCTATTCGCAATGCCCTTTCTGAACTTGAAAAACAAGAATCTAAGAATAGTGGCCGTGTCCTTCATGCTTTGGACTTGTTTGAATCCCTTCAACATACTGTTGCAGAAGATTCGGAGAAATATGGGAAAGCCCTTCCTGAGATTGAGAAACAATTGGAAAACATCCAATCTGAATTCTCTCAATTTGTTACCCTAAATTCATCAGGTGACCCGGTTGAAGCGGCAGCAATTCTTGATTCAACTGAAAATCATATTCTCGCTTTGACACACATCGTTGAGCGAATTCCAGCTCTTGTTGAAACCTTGACAAAAGAACTGCCAGAACAATTAGCAGATTTGGAAGAAGGCTATCGCAAGCTGTTGGATGCCAACTACCACTTTACAGAAACAGATATCGAGTCTCGTTTCCAACTTTTGCATGAGTCTTTGAAAAATAATCAAGAAAATATTCGTCAGTTGGAATTGGACAATGCAGAGTATGAAAATAATCGCATCCAAGAAGAAATCAACGCACTTTATGATATCTTCACTCGTGAAATTGCAGCTCAAAAAGTGGTTGAAAGTCTTCTTGCTACATTACCAACTTATCTCAACCACTTGAAAGAAAATAATCAGGTGCTTGTTCAGGACCTTGAACGCTTGACTAAAACCTACCTTCTTCCTGAAAGTGATGGCAATCATGTTCGTCGTCTTCAAGCAGAATTGGCTGCACTTGATACAGCTATCTTAGAGGTAACAGAAGACCAAGGCGAGCCAACTCAAGCCTTCTCTGTTCTTGAAGAACAGTTGGAAATGCTTCAAAGCAACCTCAAGGATATAGAGGATGAGCAAATCTCTGTTAGCGAACGACTTGCGCAAATTGAAAAAGACGACCTCAATGCTCGCCAAAAAGCAAATGTCTATGTGAACCGTTTGCATACTATCAAACGTTACATGGAGAAGAGAAACTTGCCAGGTATTCCTCAAAGTTTCTTGAAACTTTTCTTTACTGCAAGTCATAACACAGAAGATTTGATGGCAGAGTTAGAACAACCACAAGTGAATATTGAATCGGTTAAACGAATTCTTGAAGTCGCAACAAATGATATGGAAGCACTTGAAACAGAAACCTATGATATCGTTCAATATGCAACCTTGACTGAGCAACTACTCCAATACTCAAACCGTTACCGTTCATTTGATGAGCGTATCCAAGAGGCCTTCAACGAAGCGCTTGAAATTTTTGAAAAAGAGTTTGACTACCAGGCGTCATTTGAAAAAATTTCACAAGCCTTGGAAGTTGCTGAACCAGGAGTCACAAACCGTTTTGTAACTTCATATGAGAAAACACGTGAAACGATTCGTTTCTAAACGAGAAGCTTAGATATTTCTAAGCTTTTTTATTTTTCTAAAAAGAAATCAGAATTCTTGTTTATCATTGAAATAATAGCCTCGATTTGATATGATGGAAATATGAAAAAAAATAGAGCGAAACGTGTTTCTCACGATAAAACGAGAAGGCTATTGCTTTCCCTTGTTGGAATCTTAGGAATTGCTACGATTCTATTAGGAAGTGCTATTGGTTATAAGCTACTACAAAAGCAATCTTACGAACAAAAAATTGAAGCGCTAAAAAGCGAAAAGGACCAGCAATTCAACTCAGGTAGTCAGAAGGACCATTTCCGAAAAGGTCAAGCTGAGGTGATTGCCTACTACCCTCTGCAAGGAGAGGAAGTCATTGCGTCTGTTAGAGAAAAAATCAACCAGGATATTAAAGAAAAGCTGGAAGATAAAGAGGACTTGGTCTTTTATTATAGTGAGCAATTGGATCCCGTCTTAAAGGGAGTTGTTGCTCGTAATATCAGCAAGCAAGTCTACGATTTGTCTGCATCAAAGGTTGAAGAAAAAGAAAAGACTTCTTTAGGGAAAATTTTCTTGACCGAAGATGGGAAAGCTTTTGACCTCAGTAAACTCTTCAAAGATGCAAGTAAGGCTAAGGAACTCTTACTGAGTCAAATCAAATCAACTCTAGAAGATAAGAAACTTGACCAGGCAAAAATTGATCAAGTTATAAAGAGCTTCACAGACCAAGAATTGACATCTTGGAGCTTTGATTATAAGGATAGTCAAATCATCCTTTATCCTGCTAATGCTGGAGAGACTGTTGAGGAAATTGCTTTGCCCATATCCAGTTTCTTTGATGTCATTGAGTCTTCTTATCTATTAGAAAAGGATGCTGAACTTTACCAAGCATACTTTGCTAAGAAAAACAAAAAGGTTGTAGCCTTGACCTTTGATGATGGTCCAAATCCTACTACAACCACGCAGGCTTTGGATACTTTAGCTAAATATGGTGTAAAAGCAACCTTCTTTGTACTTGGTAAAAACATTGCAGGTAATGAAAATCTTCTGAAACGAATGAAATCTGAAGGTCATGTTGTAGGAAACCACAGCTGGAGTCATCCTGTTCTTTCACAACTTTCGCTCGAAGATGCTAAAAAGCAAATTACTGATACAGAAGATTTGTTAACTCAAGTTTTAGGATCAAGCTCTAAACTGATGCGCCCACCTTATGGTGCCATCACTGATGATATTCGAAACGGCCTTGATTTAAGCTTCATCATGTGGGACGTGGATAGTTTGGACTGGAAGAGTAAAAACGAGACAGCCATTTTGACAGAGATTCAACGTCAGGTTCGCAATGGTTCTATCATCCTCATGCATGATATCCATGGTCCTTCAGTTAATTCCCTACCAAGTGTCATTGAGTATTTAAAGGGTGAAGGGTATACATTTGTGACCGTTCCTGAATTGCTCAATTCTCGCTTAAAAGCTCACGAGATCTATTACGATCGTGATCAATAATTGTTAAAATCTAAAGGGGCAAGTGTTCTGATAATCAGGATTTTGTTTCTTTAGATTTTCTTCACATAGAAAGGAAAAACGATGAAATCTTATACCCTTAATAATGGAATTTCAATTCCTGTACTAGGATTTGGAACATGGAAAGCTGAAAATGGAGAGGTAGCCTACCAAGCCGTTTTAGAAGCCTTAAAGGATGGTTATCGACATATCGATACTGCAGCTATCTATAAAAATGAGGAAAGTGTTGGTCGTGCTATTCGAGATAGCGGTATTCCAAGACAAGAAATCTTTGTAACGACCAAACTCTGGAATACCAATCACAGCTATGATGAAGCTCGCCAAGCATTTGAAGAATCAATGGAAAAACTGGGATTGGATTATCTAGATTTGTACCTTATCCATTGGCCAAATCCAAAACCTTTAAGAGAAAATGACGAATGGAAAACTCGCAATGCTGAAGTCTGGAGAGCGATGGAGGATCTTTACCAAGAAGGCAAAATCCGTGCTATCGGCGTTAGTAATTTCCTTCCTCATCATTTGGATGCCTTGCTTGAGACAGCAAGAGTCATTCCAGCGGTCAATCAGGTGCGCTTGGCACCAGGAGTTTATCAAGAGGAAGTGGTTGACTACTGTAGAGAGAAAGGAATTCTCTTAGAGGCTTGGGGGCCATTTGGACAAGGAGAGTTGTTTGAACAGAAAGAAGTCCAAGAAATTGCTGCGAAGCATGGGAAATCAGTGGCTCAAATTGCCTTGGCTTGGAGTTTGGCAGAAGATTTTTTACCCCTACCTAAGTCAGTGACAGCCTCTCGTATCCAGAGCAATCTTGACTGTTTTGGAATTGAACTCAGCAAAGACGAGCGAGAAGTCTTAAAGACAATTTTAGTGACTTCGGGCGCACCTCGTGTGGATGAGATGGATTTTTAGTTTGTGAAATCTATTTATACTGAAATAACAAAGACTAGGAATTTTAAATTCTAGTCTTTTTGTGTATAAAAAATCTAAATTGTTTGTATAATGAAATAATTTTATGGATTGAAATATAGGAATGAATTTAAAAAAAACTGTGGTTTGATGGAGCAAATAACACGAATGATAAAATTAAATAAGTAAAATATATACGTAAATATTACATTTTTGTGACAATTCAGATTTTTATGAAAATTTATGATTATTTGCGTTATAATAGGTATACTTTAAAGAAAAAGGAGATTATTTATGAATAGACGACAACGTTTTTCATTACGGAAATACAAATTTGGTCTTGCTTCAGTTTTATTGGGAACTGCATTGGTTTTTGGAGCAAGTCAAGTCAGTGCCAATGAGCAGAGTACAGGTGAAAATCAAGCTCAAACTCAGGAAATTAAGACAGAGCTAAAAGACGATAAACACTCAAACTCTGCGACTGACCAAACCAATACTAATGGGATAGCACCAGTAGTTGGAGAGAAACAAGAAGTTGAAACTTCTAAAGAGGATGCTAGTAAACAAGATGCTAAGGTAGATGCTCCGGTTGATAAAACTGCCGAAGCCCAAGAATCAGGAAAAGATAGCGCAGTTGCAAAAGAAGAAAATCAAGGTGTCGTTCAAAAAGAAACAACAGTCGATACCAGTACAGCGCCTGCTACTGAGAAGTCCTCTACCATAGAGAAAAAAGAGGCTAAAGCAACGACAGCTCCTAAAACTAATGGAGAAACAGCAACTACAGAAAAAGAACAAGAAAAAACTGAGTCTGCAAAACCAAATAGTCTTTCAAGCAATGATATCATCACAGTACCGAAAACTTGGAAGGCTGGTTACAAGGGGACAGGGACCGTTGTTGCCATTATTGACTCAGGGCTTGATTTGAATCATGAGGTTCTTCGAATTTCGGATCCGTCAAAAGCAAAATTTAAAAACAAGGAAGCTATCGAAGCAGCTAAAAAGGCTGCTGGAATCGATTACGGTAAATGGTATAGCGATAAGGTTGTCTATGCCTATGACTACTTTGACGGAACAGATAAAATCAAAGAAGCAGAAAGAACTTCTCATGGGATGCACGTAACAGGGATTGCAGCTGGAAATCCTGATAAAGAAGCACCGAATGGCGAAAAAGTTTATGGTGTGGCGCCAGAAGCCCAAGTCATGTTTATGCGTGTCTTTTCAGACCGCCAAAAAACGACCAGTTCTGCCCTTTATGTAAAGGCGATTGATGATGCAGTTGCCTTAGGAGCAGATGCTATTAATATGAGTTTGGGATCTAGCACTGGTTCTATGGTGGATGCTGGTTCCGATATCGTGGATGCCATCAAACGGGCTCGTGCCAAGGGAGTATCTGTTCTTATCTCAGCAGGAAACAGCAATACATTTGGAAATGGTTATTCAAAACCGCTAGCCGAAAACCCAGACTATGGCTTGGTTGGAAATCCATCCACTGTTGAAGACTCAATTTCAGTTGCTTCTGTCAACAATAAAACATTGACAACAGCCGTTTTTGAAGTTAAAGGTCTAGAGGGAAATGCCGGCCTTCATAACGGAAAATTTGATTATAATCAACCTGAAGCAGATAAGGACTTTGAAAAAGGAAAAGAGTACGAATACGTCGAAGCAGGGTTAGGTCGTGAAGAAGACTTTGCGAAGTTGGATTTAACTGGGAAACTTGCCCTCATTCAGCGAGGAGCTATGAACTTTTCAGAGAAGATCAAAAATGCACGAAAACACGGTGCAGTTGGTGCTTTGATCTACAATAATGTAGAAGGTGCAAACATCAATATGGCTATTGATGATGAAGCAAAGAAAATTCCTTCTGTATTTATTTCTAAACAGTATGGTGAAGCCTTAAAATCAGGAAACTACAAGATTGTTTTTAATGGTAAGATGGATAATCGTCCTTCTGATGTAGCCAATCAGCTATCTGACTTTTCAAGTTGGGGAGTGACTACCGATGGACAATTGAAACCAGATGTGACAGCTCCTGGTGGCAATATCTACTCATCCTTTAATGACAATACCTACGGTAGTATCAGCGGAACCAGTATGGCGGCTCCTCACGTTACGGGTGTTGCAGTTCTGGTTAAGGAATACCTTCAAAAACACCATCCAGAATTGACTCCTGAGCAAGTATCAGAGACTGTCAAGGCCTTGATCATGTCAACTGCAAAACCACATGTTAATAAGGACACAGGCACTTATACCTCTCCTCGTCAGCAAGGTTCTGGTATTGTGGATACAGCTGCTGCAGTGTCAACAGACCTCTATGTAACGGGTGAAAATGGTTATCCAAGCGTGACTTTAGGAAATGTTGGAGATCAATTTACTTTCAAGGTCACTGTACACAACATTTCAGATACTGACCGCACTCTCAAGATGGTGGTGAATACCAATACAGACGAAGTCCAAGATGGAAAATTCACCCTTCGACCTCGAAAACTAACGGAGACAGTCTGGCCTGAAGTGACGGTCAAAGCCCACAGCAGTCAAACAGTCACTGTTAAAGTGGATGCTCGAAAATTTGCTGCTGAACTCAGCAAACAAATGTCAAATGGCTATTTCCTTGAAGGTTTTGTTCGCTTTGTAGATCCAGCAGATGATGGGGATATTGTAAGTCTTGCATTTATGGGCTTCCGAGGAGAATTCCAAAATCTCCCTGCTGTTGAAAAACCAATTTACAATCTTGTCCGAGAAGGGAAAAATGGATTTTACACGGAAGTAGACAAGGAAAATCCTGCCGTTAACTACTCTAATGATGCTACCTATCTCGCAACCTTGCAAAATGACCTTCTAGTGTCTAAAGGTCAACGCCAAGGACGCCGAATTACTGTTCTTGGGATTGAACAAAATGCTGAAGGTAAGCATGTTCTTCAGTTGGACGAAAAAGGGAATGTCCGTATTGCCATTTCTCCAAATGATGATGGAAACAAAGACCTAGTTGAATATAAAACGGTTGCTTTGAGAAACCTTGTAAATCTTCGGGCTACAGTTTATGCGGCTACAGATACCAAGCATGAACATCCTATTTGGGAGGGCGATGCAAAGGATCTTCGTAAGAATTATTTTGATGGTGACAGTAGAAATCTGAAGAGTTATATTCTAGATAATACTGCTTGGAGAGGCCAGGATTTTGATGGCAATACTGTTGCGGATGGTTTATATGACTATGTTATCAGTTACACACCAGATGTTCCAGGAGCAAAAGAACAATACACGACCTTTAAAATTCAGATTGATACTCAAAAACCTGTCATCACAAGTGGTTATATTCGCTTTAAAGACGGAAATCAAGAATTCGTAGCTCGCAAACCAAAAGATGTGGGTCAAGGCGGTATCCTTTCAGAAAAAGTTTTCTACCTCACACCGTTTGACCAGAAAGGGACCATGGTTCTAACTGGGAAAGACCAGTCTGGAACTCGTGCGCTTGAGAACACCCATCTGATTAAGGCCAATGCTGACGGTAGTTATACACTTCCTAAGGATGTTGATAAGGCTAATATTTACTATCTTGTTGAGGACTATGCAGGAAATGTAGACTATATCTCGCTTGCTGAACTTGTCCGCGATCAAAATAGTGGTCGAGTTAAAATTGACTTGAAGGATGCAAAAACAAACCAAGATATTGATACCCTCTACGTTTATCGAATCAAAAATAGCAAGGGGCAATATGTTGATGTTGACAAGACAAAAGCGATTCATTTCTTACAATTTGGTCATTATACAGCAGAAATTTTCAGTTATGACCGAACAGAATTGAAATTTATCAGTGCCTTGTCCCAAGAGTTTGACTTGACGGAAGAAAATAGTTTCCAAACCATTACCTTCCTAGCAAATCTCCTAGAATATGCACCAGTGTCTGTTTCCTTCAATCAAGCCGTTCCAAAGACGACTACAGTGGTTCTGAAAGGTGAAGATGGGACAAGTATCACTCTTCCTGCTGAAAAATACGGTCAATACGCCTTTGGTAAGAAAGTTGCTACAGGTCGTTATACTGTAGAAGTCACCTTGCCAACTGGATATGAACTCCTTGAAGATCTCGTTTCCTTGCTCGTTCAGCCAGGTCGAAATAATGCTTTGCGTCTATCTGTTGTGTCTAAGTTGGCTTTGATTGCTGCGGTAAATCAACAAAAAGAACTGGTAGAAACGTCTCGCTACTTTAATAGTAGTGCAGATAAGAGAAAAGCTTATGACCAAGCTTTCCAAGTGGCGCAGTCAGCCTTGTCAAGCAAGTTGAAGCAAGAATTGATTGATGGAGTTCTCGCTAGTCTTGAAGCTGCTGGTAAGGCTTTGGATGGAAAAGATTCGAATGTTGCAGCTTTGAAAGAAGCCATGAAAGCTTACTATGCAACGACTAAAACTGGAAGATATGCTAATGCCAAGGAAAAAGTACGTCGAGCTTATGATCGTGCCTTCCAAGAAATTGCCTTACTAGCTGTAGATCCTAAAGTCAAACAGGATCAAATTGACCAATCTCTCATTGCCCTAGCGACGGCTAAAAGTAAACTGAATGGCAAAGCTACTGACTTCTCTAGTCTGAAGAAACTGGTCAAAGATGAACGTCTTTTCCAAGAAAAAAATGCGAGATTTATCTACGCAGATAAGAAAGAAAAAGCTGCTTATCTTCTAGCCTTTAAAGAAGCTCAGGAACTCTTGAATGATCCAGGAGCGAGCCAAGAAGATGTCAAAGATGCCATTACAGCATTGAAACAAGCCAAGAGAAATCTACATGGCAAAAAACCAAAAGCAAGAAGACACCCTTAAACAGTAGTTTCTGAAGCTTTACTGATAAATGAGTCTGGAACTTTGTTTTCAGACTCATTTTTGGTTTACACTAGCTAGAAAATCTGCTATAATACTAGCTAGGAAAGAAAGTCTTATGGCGTTCTTCAAGCGAGCTTGGGACAGTGGGAGCCAAGTAGAACAAGCTAAGAAACTGGCGCTTTCTGTCGTATTTTTAAAAAAAATGAAGTAATAAATTAGGGTGGAACCGCGTTTCTGACGCCCCTAGTCGCAAGGCTTGGGTGTTGAAATTCGGTTCTTTTTGAATTTCGTCTAATGCCTAAGTAGAAAGGAGCATAATGCTTAAAGGATCTTGTTTATGCAAAGCAGTGACCTACACTTTAGATGAGGAATTGTCGGAATTAGTTTTTTGCCACTGCTCATTCTGTCGGAAAGCAACTGCGTCTGCCTATACAGTGAATGCCAAAGTTAGTAGTAAAAACCTAGTATTGCATGGAAAAGAACAGTTGGTTACCTATAGTTCATCTCCAGGAAAACAACGCTATTACTGTCAGAACTGTCATAGTCAAATTTTCACTGCTCAAGAAAATATACCAGAAGTCTGTGCTTTGAAACTAGGTACAATAGACGAATGCGATCAGAATTTACAAACTGTTCCCAAACGTCATATTTTTCAGGATCCAGCTTTTTCTTGGTTGCTTGATGAATAAATCTAAAAAGATAATATAAATTAAAGGAGTAAACAATGTCTAAAAGATTGACTTTCCACTGCGTCAGTGGCAGAGACCTCCTTACAGTCGGACTGCCCCACGCTCAGCACTAGAGTGCCTGAGCTAGACGCAGTACTAACTCGTCTTGCCTCGTAAAATCGACAAGGCAGACTCGTGTCGCAAAAAATCATTTTTTATTAAGGAGTATTCAATGTCTAAGAAATTAACATTTCAAGAAATTATTTTGACTTTGCAACAATTTTGGAATGACCAAGGTTGTATGCTCATGCAGGCTTATGATAATGAAAAAGGTGCGGGGACAATGAGCCCTTACACTTTCCTTCGTGCTATTGGGCCTGAGCCATGGAATGCGGCTTATGTAGAGCCATCACGT
Source organism: Streptococcus sp. GMD3S (assembly GCF_000298695.2). GTDB lineage: Bacteria > Bacillota > Bacilli > Lactobacillales > Streptococcaceae > Streptococcus. Next base: position 24,778 of record NZ_AJRC02000003.1, read on the forward strand.
CGTCCTGCTGACGGTCGTTACGGGGAAAACCCTAACCGTCTCTACCAACACCACCAATTCCAAGTGGTTATGAAGCCATCTCCATCAAATATCCAGGAACTTTATCTTGAGTCTTTGGAAAAATTGGGAATCAATCCATTGGAACATGATATCCGCTTCGTTGAGGACAACTGGGAAAATCCATCGACTGGTTCAGCTGGTCTCGGTTGGGAAGTTTGGCTTGATGGGATGGAAATCACTCAGTTCACTTACTTCCAACAAGTCGGTGGATTGGCAACAGGCCCTGTGACTGCGGAAGTTACCTATGGTTTGGAACGCTTGGCTTCTTATATTCAAGAAGTGGACTCTGTCTATGATATTGAGTGGGCTGATGGTGTAAAATACGGAGAAATCTTTATCCAGCCTGAGTACGAGCATTCAAAATATTCATTTGAAATTTCGGACCAAGAGATGTTGCTGGAAAACTTTGATAAGTTCGAAAAAGAAGCTGGTCGTGCCTTGGAAGAGGGCTTAGTTCACCCTGCCTATGACTATGTTCTCAAATGTTCACACACCTTTAACCTGCTTGATGCTCGTGGTGCCGTATCCGTAACAGAACGTGCAGGCTATATCGCCCGTATCCGTAACTTAGCCCGTGTCGTAGCCAAAACCTTTGTCGCAGAACGCAAACGCCTAGGTTACCCACTTTTGGATGAAGCAACACGAGCTAAACTCCTAGCAGAAGACGCAGAATAGTAAGTAATATTGTGCTCTAAAATCGTTAAAGGCAAGTCGAAGACTTGCTAAAGGGATATGCACCGCGTACTGTTATGTGGGAATTTTTGAAACCTTGGGTTCAAAAATCAGTCAGCTAAATCCACTTTGATGAGACTGTTGGAAATCTTAGTTTATTTGGTATAAGATTTCCTTACAGACTCACAAAAGTTAGTTAGCGACGTCCCCAGTACCTAAGGTGCATATCAAAAAAGATTGAAGAAAATGTAAAGGAAAAAACATGACAAAAAACTTATTAGTAGAACTCGGTCTTGAAGAGTTACCAGCCTATGTGGTAACTCCAAGCGAAAAACAACTAGGTGAAAAAATGGTAGCCTTCCTCAAAGAAAATCGTCTTTCCTTTGAAGCCATTCAAACCTTCTCAACACCACGTCGTTTGGCTGTTCGTGTGACTGGTCTTGCAGACAAACAGTCTGATTTGACAGAAGATTTCAAGGGACCAGCAAAGAAAATTGCCCTGGATAGTGATGGAAACTTCACCAAAGCAGCTCAAGGATTTGTCCGTGGGAAAGGCTTGACAGTTGAAGATATTGAATTCCGTGAAATCAAAGGTGAAGAATATGTCTATGTTACCAAGGAAGAAGTGGGGCAACCAGTTGAAGCCATTGTTCCAGGTGTAGTAGACGTCTTGAAGTCACTGACTTTCCCTGTCAGCATGCACTGGGCTAACAACACTTTTGAATACATCCGCCCTGTACACACTTTAACTGTTCTTTTAGATGAAGAAGAGTTTGACTTGGATTTTCTTGATATCAAGGGCGATCGTGTGAGTCGCGGTCATCGTTTCTTGGGACAAGAAACCAAGATTCAGTCAGCATTAAGCTACGAAGAAGACCTTCGTGAACAGTTTGTAATCGCGGATCCTCGTGAACGTGAGCAAATGATTGTTGACCAAATAAAAGCAATCGAAGCTGAGCATGGTGTACGTATCGAAATTGATGCTGATTTGCTCAATGAAGTCTTGAACTTGGTTGAATACCCAACTGCCTTTATGGGAAGTTTTGATGCCAAATACCTTGAAGTTCCAGAAGAAGTTTTGGTAACTTCGATGAAAGAACACCAACGTTACTTTGTTGTTCGTGATCAAGACGGTAAACTCCTACCAAACTTCATTTCAGTTCGTAACGGAAACGCAGAGCATTTGGAAAATGTCATCAAAGGAAATGAAAAAGTCTTGGTAGCCCGCTTGGAAGACGGTGAATTCTTCTGGCGTGAAGACCAAAAATTGGTCATTTCTGACCTAGTCGAAAAATTGAACCATGTGACCTTCCACGAAAAGATTGGTTCTCTTCGTGAACACATGATTCGTACGGGGCAGATTGCCATTCTCTTGGCAGAAAAAGCTGGTTTGTCAGTGGATGAAACAGTTGACCTAGCTCGTGCAGCAGCTATTTACAAGTTTGACTTGTTGACGGGTATGGTTGGTGAGTTTGATGAACTCCAAGGAATTATGGGTGAGAAATATGCTCTTCTTGCTGGAGAAACTCCAGCGGTGGCAGCTGCTATTCGTGAACACTACATGCCTACATCAGCCGAAGGCGAACTTCCAGAGAGTAAGGTGGGAGCCATTCTAGCCATTGCTGACAAATTGGATACAATTTTGAGTTTCTTCTCAGTAGGTTTGATTCCATCAGGTTCTAACGACCCTTATGCCCTTCGTCGTGCGACGCAAGGTGTGGTTCGTATCTTGGATGCTTTTGGTTGGCACATTGCTATGGATGAGCTGATTGATAGCCTTTATGCCCTGAAATTCGACAGTTTGACTTATGAAAATAAAGCAGAGGTTATGGACTTTATCAAGGCTCGTGTTGATAAGATGATGGGTTCAACTCCAAAAGACATTAAGGAAGCAGTTCTCGCAGGTTCAAACTTTATTGTGGCAGATATGCTAGAAGCAGCAAGTGCTCTTGTCGAAGCAAGCAAGAAAGAAGATTTCAAATCGTCTGTCGAATCCCTATCACGTGCTTTCAACTTGGCTAAGAAGGCAGAAGGTTCTGACACGGTCGATCCTGCTCTCTTTGAGAATGAAGAAGAGAAAGCCTTGGCGGAAGCAGTAGAATCACTCGTTTTGTCAGGGACTGCAAATCAACAATTAGAGCAACTCTTTGCGCTTAGCCCAGTTATTGATGCTTTCTTTGAAAATACTATGGTAATGGCTGAAGACCAGGCTGTCCGACAAAATCGCTTGGCTATCTTGTCGCAATTAACCAAGAAAGCAGCTAAGCTCGCACGTTTTAACCAAATCAATACTAAATAAACTCAGTCAAACGGACTGTATCTTATCACAAAGGAGAAGAAATGGATCCGAAAAAAATCGCTCGTATCAACGAGCTTGCCAAAAAGAAAAAAACAGAAGGCTTAACTTCTGCTGAAAAAGTGGAACAAGCTAAACTTCGTGAGGAGTACATCGAAGGTTATCGTCGTTCTGTTCGTCACCACATCGAGGGAATCAAAATTGTGGACGAGGAAGGCAATGACGTCACACCAGAAAAACTACGTCAGGTACAACGTGAAAAAGGTTTGCACGGCCGTAGTATAGATGATCCTAACTCATAAAATGAAAGGGGGTGTAGATGATTTACATTCCCCTTTTCTGTTGTAATAAAAAAGAAGGAGCCAAATGGCTCCTTTTGGGTTTCTTAGTTGCTTGCACCAGAAGTAGCGTCTGCGTCACCACCGTGGCCTCCAGCATCCCCTGAATCAGAAGCGCCAGAAGTAGCATCGGCGTCTCCATGACCTCCGGCAGTAGGGGCAAATGGTCCGCTACCACCTACCAAACGTTGACCAGTCTCTTTTAGGTACCAGTCAAGCCATGGTTGGAAGTTAAAGACGATTTCATTGATTCCAGCGTATGATCCATCAGGATAGTACATTGCTTGGTAGTTGTGGGTGTTGATGACACCTGCAGGAGAACCTGGAACAATCGTACGAACGTATTCTTGGTTTCCGTTGCGAAGTGTTCCGATAACCCACTCTACGTTCTTCATACGTGCTGGTGGGAGGGATCCATGAACAGTCGACATACGGCTACCTGATTGAGGTGGTACACGTTTAGCGAACATGGTGTCTGGATCTTGGTGAGCGTTGTTGTAGTAGAGGAATTGGTTGTTGTCGTCAGCGTATGTCAATTCAAATGGCATAGCTTTCAAGAACATATCAATTTGGTTAACTGTCAGGATACCGTGGTCCAATTTGACATAGGTATCACCAGAAACAGCTCCAGTGATTGCTGCAACTTTTTCTACCCATTCTGGATCGTCAGGATCAACTTCTGTAATGGTTGTAGCAATTGGTTTTCCACAATCCAAGTCTTCTGGTTCGATTGGTTTTGGTTTTTTCAATTTCGAAACGACTCCTACGTATTTAACAAAGTTATCTAAGCAAGTTTCAAGGAATTTAACAGTTCCTTCGTTGGTGATGTTTCCATTGTTATCAAAAGCTTCTTTGGCTTTACCAAGAAGGAATTCGTTACCTGGAAGCGTGTAGGCATTAACACCTGGAGCATCAAGGATTTTACGAAGGTGAACTTGGGCACGTGATGTTCCTTGGTCATAGTATGATGCACCCACAATCATAACAGGTTTGTTTTCAAATGGATGAACTTCGTATGAAAGCCATTCGAGTACAGATTTAAGTGAAGCTGAGATAGTGTGGTTGTGCTCAGGAGTAGCGATAATAACACCATCAGCACGTGTAATCTTGTTATACAAGAAACGCAATTGGAAGCTTTCGTCCCATTTTTCGTCTTGGTTAAACATTGGAACTTCGTCGATTTCAAGGACTTCTAATTCAAATTTGAATTTGAAATTGCGACGAATAAATTCCAAGAGTTTGCGGTTATATGATTGATCGTAGTTTGATCCAACAAGTCCAACAAATTTCATTCTTTCGGTCTCCTATCTTACAAATTTTCCCAGTCAAATTCTTCAGCATCTTTGCGAAGCAATTCTTGTGCATTGCGCAATTTTTCAGTAATTTTCACAAAGATACGGAAGTCATCAAAGATGGCATCCAATTTCTTGATGACGTCAAGGTCAACCAAGTCGCCACTTGGGTTAAATGCTTGAAGAGAGTGTGAAAGCAAGAATTCATCTGGTAGAACATTTGCCTTGATTTCAGGAGCGTTCAAGATTTGACGAAGTTGCAATTGGGCACGAGATGAACCAAGTGTACCGTAAGAAGCACCAGTGATCATGATTGGTTTGTTCAAAAGTGGGTAGATACCGTAAGATAGCCAAGCAAGAGCGCTCATCAAAACTGCAGGGATAGAGTGGTCGTACTCAGGAGTACCGATAATCACACCATCAGCCTCTTCAATTTTAGCTGCAATTTCAAGAATTTCAGCGGGAAGAAGTTTATCTGCAGGTTTGTTGAAAACAGGGATATCCTTGATTTCAACGAGTTCAATTTCAGCTTTATCCGCAAAGTGTTTTTGCATGTATTGGAGCAATTGGCGGTTTGTAGAACGTTTAGAGTTCGTTCCAACAATGGCAATAAGTTTTAGCATGAGATTTCCTTTCTCTTTTTACATAATACAATTTTGAAGGCCTGAAGAACATGCAAGGCGTCCCTCTTTGTCGATGAGGATGGCTTCAATCCCATCTATACTTTCGACTTGCCAGAGGATAGAAGCGCTTCGTTCTCCGAAAAGGCGTGTTGTCCATATCTCACCATCAACGGATTTATCAGAGACAATCGTTAGGCTAGCAAGATCGGTTTCGACAGGAAATCCTGTCTTACTATCAAAGATATGGTGGTAGTCTTTTCCATCTACTGTCAGGTGGCGTTCATAGATACCTGAAGTGACAACGGATTTGTTAGAAGCAGGAATGGTTAGGAGATGATTGCCACGAGGATTTCGCGGATCTTGAATCCCAATCTGCCAGGCTTTCCCTTCTTTGGCTTGGTTATTCCCGATGGTGAGGATATTTCCTCCGAGGTTGATCAAGGCAGAGGTGACACCGTGTGTTTTCAAATACTGGGCAACCTTATCTGCACTATAGCCCTTGGCTAAACAACCTAAATCAAGCTTCATTCCTTTCTTCTCTAAAAAAATAGTAAAGTTAGTCGGATCCAACTTGATAAAATGCGGGTTAACTAGAGGCAAGACAGCTTCGATTTCGTTTAACTCTGGAAGTCGTGCATCTGCAAAGCCGATTCGCCAGGTTTGAATCAAGGGACCGATACTGATATTTAGATGGCTAGAGGGAGCTAGGCTGTGCTCTAGTCCAAGAGCAATCAGTTCAAATAGGTCAGGATGAACCTTAACAGGTGTGATTCCAGCCTGGTAGTTGATTTCCATCAGTTCGGATTCTTGACTATTGGCGTTGAAGCGGTATTCGAGCTCCTTAAGCAAGTCAAAAGCGCCCTGAAGCAGGATTTCTGCCCGCTCATCTACTAATGAAATCGTGATAGTTGTTCCCATTAGCCGTTCAGAACGTGAATGAAGAGGCAAGCTACCAGCTCCTTTCTTTTCATAGGAAATCATTCAATATAAGTTGGTTAAAGAAAAATTAAACCCCTTACATTTTATTTCCATGTAACTAGCATACCATAAAGTCAGCGTTTTCACAAATGGATTTTGACAAAAAGTCAAGAAATATGCTCAAAATTAGAATGAAAACGATAGAAAAATAAGGTTTGTTAATATTAAGTGTATTTTTTTCTGAAAAAAAGAGAATTCTGAGCAAATGTCTTGTAAACGCTAACAGTAAATGATATACTAGAAAAGTAAATCAAAAATTAAAGGTAGGAATTTTTCTATGAGTAAAATCGTTGTAGTTGGTGCTAACCACGCTGGTACAGCTTGTATTAATACGATGTTGGATAACTTTGGTCATGAGAACGAAATCGTAGTATTTGACCAAAACTCAAATATTTCATTCCTTGGTTGTGGAATGGCGCTTTGGATCGGGGAACAAATTGATGGCCCAGAAGGTCTCTTCTACTCTGATAAAGAAAAATTGGAAGCAAAAGGTGCTAAAATTTACATGAACTCACCAGTTCTTTCAATTGACTACGATAACAAAGTTGTGACTGCTGAAGTTGAAGGTAAAGAACACAAAGAGTCTTATGATAAATTAATCTTTGCAACTGGTTCAACTCCAATCTTGCCTCCAATCGAAGGTGTTGAAATCGTTAAGGGTAACCGAGAATTCAAAGCAACACTTGAAAATGTTCAATTTGTTAAGTTGTACCAAAATGCAGAAGAAGTCATCGAAAAACTTGCTGACAAGAGCAAACACCTTGAGCGCATTGCCGTTGTTGGTGGTGGTTACATCGGTGTTGAGCTGGCTGAAGCTTTCGAACGTCTTGGAAAAGAAGTGGTGCTTGTTGATATCGTAGACACTGTTTTGAACGGCTACTATGACAAAGACTTTACCCAAATGATGGCGAAAAACTTGGAAGACCATAACATCCGCTTGGCACTTGGTCAAACAGTTAAAGCCATCCAAGGTGATGGTAAAGTTGAACGCCTGGTAACAGACAAAGAAACATTTGATGTGGATATGGTGGTTCTTGCTGTTGGTTTCCGTCCAAACACAGCTCTTGCAGATGGTAAGATTGAACTTTTCCGCAACGGTGCCTTCCTTGTAGACAAGAAACAAGAAACATCTATCCCAGGTGTATACGCTGTTGGTGACTGTGCGACTGTTTATGACAATGCTCGTAAAGATACAAGCTACATCGCTCTTGCATCTAACGCTGTACGTACTGGTATCGTTGGTGCTTATAACGCTTGTGGACATGAATTGGAAGGAATCGGTGTGCAAGGATCAAACGGTATTTCAATCTATGGTCTTCACATGGTTTCAACTGGTTTGACTCTTGAAAAAGCAAAAGCAGCAGGTTACAATGCAACTGAAACTGGCTTTAACGATCTTCAAAAACCAGAATTTATGAAGCATGACAACCACGAAGTTGCCATCAAGATTGTTTTTGACAAAGACAGCCGCGAAATCCTTGGTGCACAAATGGTTTCACATGATGCTGCTATCAGTATGGGAATCCACATGTTCTCACTTGCTATCCAAGAGCATGTAACGATTGATAAATTGGCATTGACAGACCTATTCTTCTTGCCACATTTCAACAAACCATACAACTACATTACAATGGCTGCACTTACAGCTGAAAAATAACAATAGCTGAGCTATCTGGCCTTAAATTAAGGTCAGATAGTTTTTTATATTACTGTACCCAGACAATTATTGTTTTTCTATCTTGTACTTCATTCTAATCTGGCTTAAAATGAAATGGTAGCTACTAATACAAATGATGAGGATAAAGAAATGACTGAAAATCGTTATGAACTAAATAAAAACTTGGCACAGATGCTCAAAGGTGGGGTTATCATGGACGTTCAGAACCCTGAACAGGCTCGTATCGCAGAGGCTGCTGGTGCGGCAGCTGTTATGGCCTTGGAACGGATTCCAGCTGATATTCGTGCAGCTGGTGGGGTTTCCCGTATGAGCGACCCAAAGATGATTAAGGAAATCCAAGAAGCTGTCAGCATTCCAGTAATGGCCAAGGTCAGAATTGGGCATTTTGTTGAAGCTCAGATTTTAGAGGCTATTGAGATTGACTATATCGATGAGAGTGAAGTGCTTTCTCCAGCTGACGACCGTTTCCATGTGGACAAGAAAGAATTCCAAGTTCCTTTTGTCTGTGGTGCCAAGGATTTGGGTGAAGCCTTGCGTCGTATCGCTGAGGGAGCTTCCATGATTCGGACAAAAGGAGAACCAGGAACAGGAGATATCGTTCAAGCCGTTCGTCATATGCGTATGATGAATCAAGAAATTCGCCGTATTCAAAACCTACGTGAGGACGAGCTCTATGTGGCTGCTAAGGACTTGCAAGTCCCTATTGAATTGGTTCAATATGTCCACGAACATGGTAAGTTGCCAGTTGTAAACTTTGCAGCTGGAGGTGTTGCAACGCCAGCAGATGCGGCATTGATGATGCAACTGGGGGCAGAGGGCGTCTTTGTCGGTTCAGGTATTTTCAAGTCAGGAGACCCTGTTAAACGAGCAAGTGCCATTGTCAAAGCTGTAACCAACTACCAAAATCCTCAAATTTTGGCTCAAATCTCTGAAGACCTAGGGGAAGCCATGGTTGGTATCAATGAGAATGAAATCCAAATTCTTATGGCAGAGCGAGGAAAATAGATGAAAATCGGAATATTAGCCTTGCAAGGTGCCTTTGCAGAACATGCAAAAGTGCTAGAAAAGTTAGGTGTTGTTAGTGTCGAAATCAGAAATTTAGATGATTTTCAACAACATCAGAGTGACTTGTCCGGTTTGATATTACCTGGCGGTGAGTCTACAACCATGGGCAAGCTCTTGCGTGACCAACAGATGTTGATTCCCATCCGAGAAGCCATTCTATCTGGATTACCCGTTTTTGGGACCTGTGCAGGGTTGATTTTGCTGACTAAGGAAATCACTTCTCAGGAAGAAAGTCATCTAGCGACTATGGATATAGTAGTAGAGCGTAATGCTTATGGACGCCAACTAGGAAGTTTCTATACGGAGGCAGAATGTAAGGGAGTCGGTCAGATTCCCATGACCTTTATTCGAGGTCCGATTATTAGTGAAGTTGGTAAGGATGTTGATGTTCTGGCAGTAGTGAATAACCAAATCGTTGCTGCGCAAGAACAGAATATGCTGGTAACTTCTTTTCATCCAGAATTGACAGATGATGCTCGCTTGCACCAGTACTTTATCAATATGTGTAAAGAAAAAAGTTGAGAAAAGATTCTCAACTTTTTTACATGAAATAAACAATAGCGATATATTGGAGTGCGGACGCAGCTAGGATAAAGAGATGCCAGATCATGTGGAAATAAGGTTTTTTCTTAGCGTAAAATCCAGCTCCAACTGTATAACAGAGTCCACCAGTTACCATGAGGCTCCAGAAAATTGGAGTTGTTTGGCTGATAATGGCAGGAATGATAGCTAGAACTAACCAGCCCATGATCAAATAAAGGGCAAGGCTGAATTTTTCATTGACCTTTTTAGCAAAGATTTTATAGAGGATGCCGAAAATGGTCGTTCCCCACTGAATGGCAATAATCAGATAGCCAAACCAGTTATTCATCAAGGTCAATACGACTGGCGTATAAGAGCCTGCGATAGCCACATAAATCATAGAGTGGTCGATGATTCGCAAGACGTATTTGTGGGTCGAACCATAGGCCATAGAGTGGTAAATGGTTGACGAGAGAAACATGAGAAATAGACTGATAACAAAGATAGAAACCCCAAAAGATGATAAAAATCCATGTGCTTCATAACTATAGGTGGATGAAATAGGGAGTAGGATGAGCATGATAACGGCACCCACAGCATGGGTCACGCTATTAGCAATTTCCTCTCCAAAACTGAGCTTTTTACTGAGTTTTAGACTGGTATTCATTGGATTTCCTCCTCTTCTTTGATAAGGATTAAGTCTAGAGTTTGATGATAGAGTTTAACCGTTTGACAGCTAGTTTGGATAATCGGATTTTCTGGATCGATCCCATCGTTCATGTAGTCCACAAAAGCATCGTAGAGCTGGTCTGAGCTCGCTTGAGTTTGCAGAGTATTGAGGGTCTGAGCGATTTCTTGGATCGAAAAGACAGACTTGAGAGTAGTAATAGCAATCAAACGTGCAATCTGTTTGCGTTGGTATTTTTTCTTATCCGGCTTTGTCAGGTAACCATGTTTGACATAGTTATTGACCATGGATGCTGTTAGTCCCTTGTCTTTATCTGGAGAGATAGGGGCACAGACTTGATTGACATAAAGCAAAACCTGATCCAGATAGAGGTCAATATTTGGAATGTCTTCCCATTTTGGGTAGGAAAAGTTAGAATTCATTTCCAACTCCTTTTTATCTAGTTTTAATAACTAGATTATAAAATAATAAAAAAAAAAAGTCAAGTTTCAACTACTTGTAGAAAGCTTTAAATTATGCTATGATGAGAGAAACTAGTTAGAAATGAGGGGAAAAGATGGAGATTCGTTTAGCTTTTCCAAACGAAGTAGATGCGATTATGCAGGTGATGGAGGAAGCCAAGAAATGTTTAGCAGATGCCGGTAGTGACCAGTGGCAAAATGGCTATCCAAATGCCGAGGTTATTATCGATGATATTATTTCAGGTCAAGCTTATGTTGCCTTGGAAGAGGGAGAACTGCTAGCTTATGCTGCTGTGACCAAGAGCCCAGAGAAATCCTATGAAGCCATTTATGAAGGGAGTTGGCAGGGGGGAGAATCAGAATATCTGGTCTTTCACCGTATCGCTGTTGCAGCAGATGTCCAAGGACAAGGTGTTGCTCAGACTTTCCTAGAAGGCTTGATTGAAGGTTTTGATTATCTAGATTTTCGTTCAGATACGCATGCAGAAAACAAGGCTATGCAGCATATCTTTGAAAAGCTAGGCTTCCAACAGGTTGGTAAAGTTCCAGTTGATGGGGAACGTTTGGCCTATCAGAAATTAAAAAAATGAATCAGAATAAGTACGCAAAAATGCTCTATCTGTCGCCAATTGGAACCTTATCCTTAGTTGCTGACAAGCAATATCTGTATGGAATTTGGGTACAGGATCAAACTCATTTTGAGAGGGGAATCGCTGGAGATAGTATAGAAGTAGTTAAGAAACATCCTGTCCTAGACCAGGTTATTTCCTATTTAGATACCTATTTCGAAGGCAGTGTTCAGGATCTATCAGACTTACCTTTGGCTCCTATTGGAACAGATTTTGAAAAGCGAGTCTGGACTTATTTACAGGCTATTCCTTATGGTCAGACAGTAACTTATGGACAAATAGCTCAAGACTTGCAAGTGGCTTCTGCCCAAGCGATTGGTGGAGCAGTGGGGCGCAATCCTTGGTCCATACTAGTACCCTGTCATCGTGTGCTGGGGTCAGGCAATCGTCTGACAGGCTATGCATCTGGAGTCGAAAAGAAAGCCTGGCTCTTGCAACATGAAGGTGCAGCATTTCAAGAAAATAAAAAATAGAAAGAAAAGAAGATGTTAGAATTTATCGAATACCCAAAATGTTCAACTTGTAAGAAAGCAAAAAATGAACTAGACCAACTCGGTGTGAACTATAAAGCTGTCCACATCGTAGAAGAAACACCAAGTGAAGACGTGATTTTAAACTGGTTGGAAACTTCCGGTTTTGAAGTGAAACAATTTTTCAATACCAGCGGGATCAAATACCGCGAACTGGGCCTAAAAGATAAGGTGGGAAGTTTGTCAAAACAAGAAGCAGCCAAGCTTCTAGCGAGTGATGGTATGTTATTGAAACGTCCAATTTTGGTGGAGAATGGTGCTGTTAAACAAATCGGCTATAGAAAACCCTATGAGAACTTAGGTTTGAGATAGTTTTTATTTATCTCCTTGATAGGTAAAATATATAGCCTCCCTGTTTTAAAGTGTGATAAACTAGAAGATAGACAAAGTCTGAGTAGCCCGTAGCAAATAATTTGCTTGCGAGCAGAAGTATGATAGAATGAATCATTATCAGGAGAGGATGTTTTTATGACTGTTACAACATTTTTAGCATCAGATTGGTACCAAAGTTTGATGCAACTCATTCCGGATGGTAAACTCTTTAGTTTGCGTTCGGTCTTTGATGGAATTCCAAGGATTGTCCAACAACTGCCTACAACCTTGATGTTGACGCTTGGAGGTGCACTCTTTGGTTTGCTACTTGCCTTGATTTTTGCCATTGTTAAGATCAATCGTGTTAAAATTCTATATCCCTTGCAGGCCTTTTTCGTTAGCTTCTTAAAAGGTACTCCAATCCTAGTTCAACTTATGTTGACCTACTACGGAATTCCTTTGGCACTGAAAGCTATCAACCAACAATGGGGGACTGGTTTCAATATCAATGCGATTCCAGCAGCGCTTTTTGCGATTGTGGCCTTTGCTTTTAATGAGGCGGCTTATGCAAGTGAAACGATTCGTGCAGCCATCCTTTCTGTTAATCCAGGTGAAATTGAGGCGGCACGTAGTTTGGGTATGACTCGTGCGCAAGTTTACCGTCGCGTGATTATTCCAAATGCGGCGGTGGTAGCGACGCCGACTTTGATTAACTCCCTTATCGGTTTGACCAAGGGAACATCTCTAGCCTTTAGTGCGGGTGTTGTGGAAGTCTTTGCCCAAGCTCAGATTTTGGGTGGAGCCGATTATCGCTATTTTGAACGCTTCATCTCTGTTGCCCTTGTTTATTGGGTAGTCAATATTGGAATTGAAAGCCTCGGTCGTTTCATCGAGAGAAAAATGGCTATCTCAGCACCTGATACAGTGTCTACAGATGTGAAAGGAGACCTTCGTTAATGATTAAGATTTCGAATTTAAGCAAATCCTTTTCAGGACAAACTGTCTTGGATCATCTGGACTTGGATATCCAAAAAGGGGAGGTAGTGGCCTTGATTGGTTCATCTGGAGCTGGGAAATCAACCTTTCTTCGTAGTTTGAACTATCTTGAAACTCCAGATAGTGGAACGATTCAGATTGACAATTTTAAAGTTGATTTTTCTCAGATTAGCCAAGAAGAAATCCTAACCCTTCGTCGCAAGTTGTCTATGGTTTTCCAACAGTTTAATTTGTTTGAACGCCGAACAGCTCTTGACAATGTCAAGGAAGGTTTGGTTGTTGTTAAAAAATTATCCGACGAGGAAGCAACAAAAATCGCCAAGGAAGAGTTGGCTAAGGTTGGGCTTTCTGATCGTGAAAACCATTACCCTCGCCACTTATCAGGTGGACAAAAGCAACGGGTTGCCCTCGCGCGTGCGCTTGCTATGAAACCAGATGTCTTGCTCTTGGACGAACCCACTTCAGCTCTAGACCCAGAATTGGTCGGTGAGGTAGAAAAATCTATTGCAGATGCTGCCAAGTCAGGTCAGACCATGATTTTGGTCAGTCACGATATGTCTTTTGTAACCCAAGTGGCAGATAAGGTTTTATTCCTAGATAAAGGGAAAATCATCGAGTCTGGCACACCGGATGAAATCATCAATCATCCAAAAGAAGAACGGACAAAAGAATTCTTCGCTAGTTACAAACGGACTTATATTTGATATAATAGAAAAAGGAAAACTCAGTTAGTTGGACTAGCTGAGTTTACTCTTTAAAAAAGATAGAAACGAGAGAGATCATGCTGCTGCAACTGTTTTCTTTATATTTCGAGAGTTTGATCTTAACGACCATCCTTGTCGTGATTTTTCTGGGGATTTGGATTGGATTGAGAGCCATGTCTGGTGTGGACAAGACAGCCAAGGCTCGTCAAGCTCATCTCTATGATATGATTATGATTGGAGTTTTGGTCGTTCCGGTGTTATCCTTTGCCGTCATGAGTTTGCTCTTGGTTTTCAAGGCATAATCCTTGCGTGACTAGCAAGAATAAGTTAGAATAAAGATAGTTACAACAAGAAAGAAGGAATCGAAATGTACGATACGATTATTATCGGTGCTGGACCTGCGGGAATGACCGCTGCCTTATATGCTGCTCGAAGCAATCTGAAAGTAGGCTTGATTGAAGGTGGTCTGCCAGGCGGGCAAATGAATAACACATCTGATATCGAAAACTATCCAGGTTATGCCAATATCAGTGGACCTGAATTGGCTGAAAAGATGTTTGAACCACTTGAAAACCTTGGAGTAGAGCATCTTTATGGCTATGTTGAAAATATTGAAGACAAGGGTGACTATAAGAAGGTAATCACTGATGATCAAGTTTACGAAACCCGTACTGTCATCGTGGCAACTGGGTCAAAACACCGTCTTTTGGGAGTTCCCGGAGAAGAAGAACTGAACAGTCGTGGTGTTTCTTACTGTGCAGTCTGTGATGGAGCTTTCTTCCGTGACCAAGACTTGCTCGTAGTCGGTGGTGGAGATTCAGCGGTAGAAGAAGCCCTCTTCTTGACTCGCTTTGCCAAGACTGTTACCATTGTTCACCGTCGCGACCAACTTCGTGCCCAAAAGGTGTTGCAAGACCGTGCCTTTGCTAATGAGAAAGTCAACTTTATCTGGGACTCTGTCGTCAAGGAAATCAAAGGTGAAAACCGAGTAGAATCTGTCGTATTTGAAAATGTAAAAACAGGTCAAATAACAGAGCAAGCCTTTGGTGGTGTCTTTATCTATGTTGGTTTGGATCCCGTTAGCGATTTTGTCAAAGATTTGAATATTCAAGATCAGGCTGGCTGGATTGTGACAGATAACCACATGAAAACTGCCGTTGACGGTATCTTTGCGGTTGGAGATGTTCGCCAGAAAGACCTTCGCCAAGTAACAACAGCAGTTGGAGATGGGGCTATCGCTGGTCAAGAAGCTTACAAATTTATTACAGAACATAGTTAATACACTTCGAAAATCTCTTCAAACCACGTCAGCTTCGCCTTGCCGTAGGTATGGGTACTGACTTCGTCAGTTCTATCCACAACCTCAAAGCAGTGCTTTGAGCTGTCTTAAGCTAGCTTCCTAGTTTGCTCTTTGATTTTCATTGAGTATAATCATAAAAAAGTTTCCAATCAGATGACTGGAAACTTTTTTTATAGTCTATTTCGGAAAACTTCGTACATGAGAATGGCTGCAGCAACACTGGCATTGAGGCTTTGAACATGTCCATTCATGGGAATGGTAATCATCTCATCAACCTGTTTTTTGATGTTGCTAGAGATGCCTTTTCCTTCATTTCCGATGATGAGGGCGATTTTTCCTTTTGTATTCCACTTGTGGCAAGGAGTACCGTTCATATCCGTTCCAAAGGTCCAGAAGCCTTCATCCTTGAGTTTGTCTAGAGTTTGACTGAGGTTGGTCACTCGCGCAATCGGTACATGCTCAATAGCACCTGTGGCCGTTTTGGCAACGACAGGAGTCACTCCGACGGCACGGTGCTTGGGAATGATGACACCTGAAACATTGGTCGCATCAGCAGTCCTTAAGATAGAACCTAAGTTGTGAGGGTCAGTTAGACCATCCAGAATCAATAGAAGTGGATTTTCTTCTTGGCGTGTTTTTGCAAGGATGTGATCCAGCTCGCTATAGGCAAATTCAGAGACTCTTAGGACAAAGCCTTGGTGAACAGCGCCTTCGGTCATCTCAGATAGGGATTTTTTTGAGGTCCAAGAGATGGAGACTTTTTTCTCAGCAGCCAGTTCCTTGACTCTCTCAACATTCTTTCCCCTTAGATCTTCTTGGAGGTAGAGTTTGTTTCCTGTATTTTCAAGGAGGGCTTCAGTAACGGCATGGACGCCATAGACAATATCATTTGTTTTCATGCCTCTATTATAACACAAAACCCCGTCTTGCAACGGGATTTTCTTTATTCAAGAATCAGTAAACCATCTTTAACTGCAAATGGGTCTTTTTCATTGATACGATCGTAGAACATGATTCCGTTGATGTGATCAATTTCATGTTGGACAACGATGGAGTTGTATCCTTTAAGCTTGATGCGGTGTTTTTCGCCGTCCTTGTCAAAGTAGTCAACAGTGACGCGGGCATGACGAACAACATAGCCTGGAACTACACGGTCGACAGATAGGCACCCTTCTCCTTCACCGAGGGCGGCGTCCTGAACAGAGTGAGAGACGATTTTTGGATTGTACATAACAGCTTGCAGGTCGTAGGCTTCCTGAGGAGTTTCACCTTCTTCCACAATATTTGGCACTAAAACAGCGATAATGCGTTTTGAGATATCTAACTGAGGAGCAGCCAATCCAACACCACCACGCAAGCCCATTTTCTCAGCCATAACAGGATCCTGAGAATTTTTGAGGAATTGCATCATCTTTTCTCCAAGGATGATTTCCTGGTCAGACAGTGGGAAAGTGACCTCCTCAGCAACCGCGCGTAAAGTTGGGTTCCCCTCACGGATAATATCGTTCATATTAATTAAATGAGCAGCTTTTGTAATACGTTCTATAGCAGACATTTTCTCTCCTTTCATTACCTCTACATGATAACACAAAATAGGCGAGAAAGAAAGTCACAGAAGTTCCTAAAAAATAATATAATAAACGGTATTCCTCTTTTGTCTGTGGTATAATAAAAGAAAAGACTTGCAGTAAAAGCAAGGGGGGAATAAAGATGGAAAAGCGACAAGATAGACGGTCTCATGGTCCTATTTTTGGATTGTTGAAGAGTAGTATTGGTTTCTTTAGGAATTATAAATCTTGGACAAATGCCCAGTTTATTACGGTGCTGTTGCTTGCAGTTTCCTTGGCTATGGGGCTGAACTTGTTGACCCAAGCAGTACAAGGGAACAAGGGAACAAGTCCGAGTGGTCAAACAGTTGATTCTGCTCAAACGTCTGGTCAGTCTAAGGAAAATCAGTCTGTCGAAACGATAGCTCGTATCATGGCAAATGGTGACCTTCTCTACCATATTCCTATCTACCGAACAGCTCTGAAAGAAGATGGTAGCTACGATTTCCACGAAAATTTTGAATATGTGAAACCATGGCTCAAGCAAGCGGATTTAGTGCTTGGTGATTTTGAAGGAACGGTGAACAAGGACCACTACTTGGCAGGTTACCCTCTCTTTAATGCACCTGGAGAAGTCATGGATGCTATCAAGGATGCAGGCTATCAAGTTCTAGACTTGGCTCATAATCATATTTTGGATTCTCAAATTGAGGGAGTGGTTTCGACAGCAGAAGCTATTGAAAAAGCAGGAATGACACCCATAGGAGTCTACACACATGAATCCCGAGACCAAGCTCCACTAGTTATCAAGGAAGTCAATGGTATCAAAGTAGCTCTCCTAGCCTATTCCTATGGCTTTAATGGCATTGAGCAGTATATCTCTCAAGAGGATTATAATCGCTATCTTTCTGACCTGAATGAAGATAAGATGAAGGCAGAAATTGAACGAGCTGAGCAAGAAGCGGATATTACTGTCATCATGCCTCAGATGGGAATTGAGTACCAATTAGAACCAACGGAAGAACAGAAAACACTGTACCATAAGATGATTAACTGGGGAGCTGATATTATTTTTGGAGGGCATCCTCACGTCGTTGAACCTGCTGAAACGGTTGAAAAGGATGGTGACAAAAAATTGATCATCTATTCCATGGGAAATTTCCTCTCAAATCAACGCATTGAAACCATGCAAGATGAGGAAAATGCCAAGTGGACGGAGCGAGGTGTTCTCATGGATGTGACCATTAAGAAAAAAGATGGCAAGACAAGGATTGAAACTGCCAAAGCGCATCCTACTTGGGTCAATCGGACACCTAAAGGGACTTACTCTCCAGAAGGCTATCCGCTCTTCCTCTATCAGACCTATATCCTAGAGGACTTCATTGAGGGGGGCAGTCATCGTGATCAGTTGGACGAAGCGACCAAGGAACGAATTGACACGGCCTATAAAGAAATGAATGAACATGTAGGGTTGAAGTGGTAGGTGCTCACCCTAAAGGAGATATAATGACGATTAAATTGATTGCAACAGACATGGATGGAACCTTGCTAGACCCGAGAGGGCAGCTAGATCTGCCCCGCTTGGAGAAGATTTTAGATCAGTTGGATCAAAGGGATATTCGTTTTGTCATTGCGACGGGGAATGAAGTTCACCGTATGAGGCAATTACTAGAACACTTGGCGAGTAGAGTAGTTCTAGTAGTTGCCAATGGGGCGCGTATTTTTGAACATGATACATTACTTCAGGCTCAGACCTGGGATGATGCTATGGTTGACAAGGCTCTCCTTCATTTTAAAGGGAGGGAGTGCCGAGATCAATTTGTTGTCACTAGTATGAATGGGAGTTTTGTCAAGAAAGGAACTGTTTTTACAGACCTAGAAAAATTTATGACACCAGAGATGATTGAAAAGTTCTATCAACGAATGAATTTTGTGGAAGACTTGCAAGCTGACCTCTTCGGTGGAGTGTTAAAGATGAGCATGGTTGTTGGTGAAGAACGTTCTAGTTCAGTTTTGCAGGAAATCAATGACCTCTTTGATGCTCGTGTAAGGGCTGTTTCTAGCGGTTATGGCTGTATCGATATCCTGCAGGCTGGGGTTCACAAGGCTTGGGGATTGGAAGAATTACTCAAGCGCTGGGATTTGACATCAGAACAAATTATGGCTTTTGGTGATAGCGAAAATGATGTTGAGATGTTGGAGCTGGCTGGAATTGCCTATGCTATGGAAAATGCTGATGATGAGGCCAAGGCAGTTGCAACTGCCCTAGCTCCAGCTAACAGCCAGGCGGGCGTTTATCAAGTTCTAGAGAATTGGTTAGAGAAAGAGGGATAGGGTGGCAGTACAGTTATTAGAGAATTGGCTCTTAAAGGAGCAGGAAAAAATTCAAACCAAGTATCGTGAATTGAATCAAGTATCTGTTCTAGAGCCAGATATCATCTTTATTGGTGATTCGATAGTGGAATATTACCCTCTTCAAGAGTTGTTGGGAGCTGCCAAGACGATTGTTAATCGTGGCATCCGAGGCTACCAGACGGGACTTTTATTAGGGGATTTGGATGCCCATCTTTATGGTGATGCTGTGGATCAAATTGTTCTCCTAATAGGAACAAATGATATTGGAAAAGATATTCCCATGAATGAAGCCTTGGATAATCTTGAGCGTGTGATCCAATCGATTGCCCGAGAATATCCGCTGTCACAAATAAAGCTCCTTTCCATTTTGCCAGTCAATGAGGGAGAGAGATACAAGCAGACTGTTTATATCCGAACCAATGAAAAGATTAGAGAATGGAATCAAGCCTATGAGGCTCTAGCATCCGCCTATATGCAAGTAGATTTTGTGTCGATTTATGATAGTTTGACAGATTCAGAAGGGCAACTTCAATCAGCCTATACAACGGATGGTCTCCATCTAAGTGTAGCCGGTTATCAAGCCTTATCAGAAGCCTTAAAAGGGTGCCTTTTCTAAAGAAACGGCTTGATTTTGCATTTTTTTTGAAGATAGGTTATAATAGTTCTAACATTCTGGGGTCGTTACGGATTCGACAGGCATTATGAGGCATATTTTGCAACCCGTGTGGCTACGTAAACGCTCAGTTAAATATAACTGCAAAAAATAACACTTCTTACGCTCTAGCTGCCTAAAAACCAGCAGGCGTGACCTGATTTGGATTGCTCGTGTTCAATGACAGGTCTTATGATTAGCGAGATACGATCAAGCCTTGTCTAGTGGTTTGATAAGAGATTAATAGACTCGCAGTTCCTAGGCTTGAGTTATGTGTCGAGGGACTGTTAAAACAATACATAACCTATGGTTGTAGACAAATATGTTGGCAGGTGTTTGGACGTGGGTTCGACTCCCACCGGCTCCATTATGAACAGGTATACAGTAGATTTTTTCCAAATTATATCCTTTGTTGTATCCTTCGTTGTATCCTATTTATTCTAGTGTGTTAGTGGAGAATTACTCAAGAGGCTGAAGAGGACGGTTTGCTAAATCGTTAGGTCGGGTAACTGGCGCGGGGGTTCGAATCCCCCATTCTCCGTTAGATAAACCCAGTGTTTTTCTAAACAACTATCCTTGGAGGTAGTCTCCAAGAGTAAATTTTCATAAAGAGGTGAAACATGAAAAAGATCAAGTTACTAAGTATCTTAGCACTTTCAACAGTTGTCTTGGGTGCATGTTCTGTATTTTCTAATCAGTCATCTGAAGCTTCTTCTGATAACAAGGAGAATACGGAACAAGTTGAGAAGAAAGATGAAGCTGCAGAAGTTAAAGAAAAAGTTACAAAAGATGCTGAGATTCTCTTAGACTCAGTTCTTACTAGCGACTCTGCTCGATTTAAGAAGATTTATGGCGACACTTATGAAAAATGGAGTGAGGCAGTATTTGCTGTACAAACAAGTGAAAAAATCAAAGAAGAAGGGCTTTCACCTGCATCTACCTATTCAGTACAATGGCACAAAGATTTCCCTGTAGAAACTCCAGAAGAAACCATTTCAGGTTTCTTGAAGATGAGACGTAGATTATATCAAGATATCGGTTCTTACACTGTTAAAGACGTGAAGGTTGATGAATCAGGAAATACAGCGACTGTTACTTTCAACTCTAAGAAGTTACACTCTAAAGGATTGGCTTCATCTACAAGGGAAGTTCTCACTACTCTTATTGGAGGTGTTGATAACCTAGGTAAATACAATCAAGCTGGTTCAAACGTTGACATCAAGCGTTACCAAACATTGGTTTCTTACTGGATTTTTGAGCATCTATTTAAGAAAGATTTCTCAACCTACAGTGACGTTGACCCTAACTTAGCTCATACACCTTTCACTACTGGTGATTTTGATACTGAAATCAAATTAACAAAGGATAAGGATGGAAACTGGCTGATTTCTCAAGAAGATTACCGTACTTTGGCGACAGAGTTGCTTGATGATACAGAAGGTTATGATAAAATTGTCCGTAAAAACTCAACTAAGTCTAATGATAAATCAACAGACAAGTCTTCTGATAAATCTTCAAACAAATCCACTGATAAATCAACAGACAAATCTTCAGATAAAAAAGATAAAAGCAATATCTAATCACAAGATTTAGAAGAAAAACAAGTAGTCCTAATAAACTACTTGTTTTTTTATGAAATCAAAGTGATTCTAGGATAGGGAAGGATACAGAAAAAAATAGTGTGATAGTTAGAGTAACTCAGCCTTTCATTTCTAGATATTGTTCTTAGAACGATAAAAAAACTGCATTGAGGTGCAGTTTTTCTTTTTTCTACGGAAGACATGGGATTCGAACCCACGCACGCTGTTACACGCCTACCGCGTTTCCAACACGGCCTCTTAAGCCTCTTGAGTAATCTTCCAATACTTACTCAAATAGTCTACCATAAAGCCACTTATCTTGCAATAAAAATTTTGGAAATAAGAAAAATGATAGAAATTGAAAGAAAATGATAAAAAATGCTTGACTTTGATAGAAATTGTGCTAGAATGAATAGTGTAAACGATAACAGGAGGTGATTTGGTGTTAAAAACTGAGCGGAAGCAACTGATTTTAGAGGAGTTAAATCAACATCATGTAGTTTCCCTAGAAAAATTGGTTAGTCTATTAGAAACATCAGAATCAACGGTTCGAAGAGATTTGGATGAGCTGGAGGCGGAAAACAAACTTCGCCGTGTGCATGGTGGAGCAGAATTGCCCCACTCCTTGCAGGAAGAAGAAACCATCCAAGAAAAATCTGTCAAAAACCTTCAAGAGAAGAAGCTACTGGCTCAGAAAGCAGCCTCTCTTATTAAGGAAAAAGATGTCATTTTTATCGATGCTGGAACGACAACTGCTTTTTTAATCAAGGAATTGGTTAATAAGAATATTACAGTTGTGACCAACTCCATTCACCATGCGGTTCAGTTGGTTGAAAAACAGATTCCAACTGTCATGGTTGGAGGAAGTGTCAAGATGGCAACAGATGCATGTATCGGTGGTGTTGCTCTTAACCAAATCAATCAATTGCACTTTGACCGTGCCTTTGTTGGGATGAATGGTGTAGACGATGGTTATTATACGACTCCTGATATGGAGGAGGGAGCCGTTAAGCGTGCTATTTTAGAGAATGCCAAACAAACCTATGTCTTAGTGGATTCGTCTAAGATTGGACAAACTTGCTTTGCCAAGGTAGCACCACTTAAACGCGCTATTGTCATCACAAGTCAAGGGCATGAGCTCTTGCAGGCTATTAAGAAGAAAACGGAGGTAATAGAAGTATGATTTATACAGTCACACTCAATCCATCCATTGACTATATCGTGCGCTTGGACCAAGTTCAAGTCGGTAGTGTCAATCGTATGGACAGTGATGATAAGTTTGCTGGCGGGAAAGGAATCAATGTCAGTCGTATTTTGAAACGCTTGGATATTCCAAACACGGCGACTGGATTTATCGGAGGCTTTACTGGTAAATTTATTACAGATATCCTTACAGAGGAAGAAATCGAAACTCATTTTGTCCAAGTAGCAGAAGATACTCGCATCAATGTCAAGATTAAAGCAGACCAAGAAACAGAAATCAATGGGACTGGTCCAACTGTTGACCCAGCTCAGCTAGAAGAATTGAAAACTATTTTATCTAGTTTGACAGCAGAAGATACGGTTGTGTTTGCGGGTTCGAGTGCTAAGAACCTAGGCAATGTTATCTATAAGGATTTGATTGCCTTGACACGCCAGACTGGTGCGCAAGTCGTATGTGACTTTGAAGGACAGACCTTGATTGATAGTTTGGACTACCAGCCACTTTTGGTTAAACCAAACAATCACGAACTTGGAGCTATCTTTGGAGTGAAACTTGAAAGTTTAGATGAAATCGAGAACTATGCTCGTCAGTTACTGGCCAAGGGAGCTCAAAACGTTATCATCTCCATGGCTGGAGACGGTGCACTTCTTGTCACATCCGAGGGAGCTTACTTCGCAAAACCTATCAAGGGAACGGTCAAAAATTCAGTGGGAGCTGGCGACTCAATGGTTGCTGGGTTTACAGGTGAATTTGTCAAATCTAAAGATGCAGTAGAGGCCTTCAAATGGGGAGTAGCTTGTGGAACAGCAACTACCTTCTCGGATGACTTGGCAACAGAGGAATTTATTAAAGAAACATATGAAAAAGTTGAGGTAGAAAAACGATGAAAATTCAAGACCTATTGAGAAAAGATGTCATGTTGCTGGATTTACAGGCAACTGAAAAAACAGCTGTCATCGAAGAGATGATTAAAAGTTTGGTAGATCACGGTTATGTGACGGATTTTGAAACCTTTAAAGAAGGAATCTTAGCGCGTGAAGCTCTCACTTCCACTGGTTTGGGTGACGGAATTGCTATGCCTCACAGCAAGAACTCTGCTGTTAAAGAAGCAACAGTTCTCTTTGCTAAGTCAAACAAGGGTGTTGACTATGAGAGTTTGGATGGGCAACCAACAGACCTCTTCTTCATGATTGCTGCTCCAGAAGGTGCAAATGATACTCATTTGGCAGCCTTGGCAGAATTGTCTCAATACTTGATGAAAGACGGATTTGCTGACAAACTTCGTCAAGTAACATCTGCAGATCAAGTTATCGAACTCTTTGACCAAGCTTCAGAAAAAGCTGAGGAGCCTGTTCAAGCACCTGTCAATGAATCTGGCGACTTTATCGTAGCTGTTACAGCTTGTACGACAGGTATTGCCCACACTTACATGGCCCAAGAAGCCCTTCAAAAAGTGGCTGCCGAAATGGGTGTTGGTATCAAGGTTGAAACCAACGGTGCTAGCGGTGTTGGGAACCAATTGACTGCAGAGGACATTCGCAAGGCTAAAGCTGTTATCGTCGCAGCAGACAAGGCAGTAGAAATGGATCGTTTTGATGGCAAACCATTGATCAATCGCCCAGTTGCTGACGGTATCCGTAAAACAGAAGAATTGATTAACCTGGCTCTTTCAGGAGATGCTGAAGTTTATCGTGCTGCTAATGGAGCAAAAGCTGCAACAGCATCTAATGAAAAACAAAGTCTTGGTGGTGCCTTCTACAAACACTTGATGAGTGGTGTATCTCAAATGTTGCCATTCGTTATCGGTGGTGGTATCATGATTGCCCTTGCTTTCTTGATTGATGGTGCTATGGGTGTGCCACAAGATAGTCTTGGCAATCTCGGATCCTACCATGAGCTAGCTTCTATGTTCATGAAAATCGGTGGCGCGGCCTTTGGCTTGATGCTCCCTGTCTTTGCAGGATACGTTGCCTACTCTATCGCTGAAAAACCAGGTTTGGTAGCAGGTTTTGTGGCTGGTGCAATAGCCAAAGAAGGTTTTGCCTTTGGTAAAATCCCTTATGCAGCAGGTGGTGAAGCAACTTCAACTCTTGCAGGTGTCTCATCTGGTTTCCTCGGTGCCCTCGTAGGTGGATTTATCGCAGGTGCCTTAGTTCTTGCTATCAAGAAATACGTTAAAGTTCCTCGTTCACTTGAAGGTGCTAAATCAATCCTTCTCTTGCCACTTCTTGGAACAATCTTGACTGGATTTGTTATGCTAGCTGTTAACATCCCAATGGCAGCAATTAACACGGCTATGAATGACTTCCTAGGCGGTCTTGGAGGAGGTTCAGCTGTCCTTCTCGGTATCGTTCTTGGTGGTATGATGGCTGTTGACATGGGTGGACCAGTCAATAAAGCAGCCTATGTCTTTGGTACAGGCACGCTTGCAGCGACTGTTTCTTCAGGTGGTTCTGTAGCCATGGCAGCAGTTATGGCTGGAGGAATGGTTCCACCACTTGCTATCTTTGTTGCAACCCTTCTTTTCAAAGATAAATTTACCAAAGAAGAACGTAACTCTGGTTTGACCAACATCATCATGGGCTTGTCATTTATCACCGAGGGAGCGATCCCATTTGGTGCCGCTGATCCAGCTCGTGCGATCCCAAGCTTCGTTCTTGGATCAGCAGTAGCAGGTGGTCTCGTTGGTCTTGCAGGCATCAAACTCATGGCACCACACGGAGGCATCTTCGTCATCGCCCTTACTTCAAATGCTCTTCTTTACCTTGTCTTTGTCTTGATTGGAGCAATTGTAAGTGGTGTGGTTTATGGTTCTCTACGCAAACCACAAGCATAAAAAGGATTAGAATAGAAAGATTGTTACCATTTGGTGCAATCTTTTTCTCTATTCGAAATGGCTGTGAAATATGGTATAATAGAAGAATGGCAAACAAGAATACTACAAAAACAAGACGGAGACCGTCTAAAGCAGAACTCGAAAGAAAACAGGCTATTCAGAGGATGTTGATTTCCTTAGGGATTGCCTTATTGTTGATTATTGCAGCCCTCAAGCTTGGTGCGGCGGGTATCACCCTTTATAATCTCATTCGACTGGTGGTTGGAAGTTTGGCCTATGTGGCCATTGGTGCCCTCCTCATTTACCTTTTTCTATTTAAATGGATCCGTAAGCAAGAAGGACTTCTGTCAGGATTTCTCTGTATCTTCGCTGGCTTACTCTTAATTTTTGAGGCTTATCTTGTCTGGAAATTTGGTTTAGAGCAGGCAGTTCTAAAAGGGACCTTGTCTCAAGTTATGACGGACCTGACTGGCATGCGGGTGACTAGTTTTGCTGGTGGAGGCCTGCTTGGTGTCGGACTTTATATCCCCATTGCCTTTCTTTTCTCCAATATCGGATCGTACTTTATTGGGATTCTCTTTATTTTAGTTGGGATTCTCCTGATTAGTCCTTGGTCTATTTATGATGTTGCAGCCTTTATTGGAGCGCAGTTCAGATCATTCATGGAAAAACAGGAACAGAGAAAACAAGAACGTTTCATCAAGAGAGAAGAAGAGAAGGCACGTCAAGAAGCTGAAGAAGCAGCAAGAATTCAGAGAGAACAAGAAGAACAGGATGCGCTACCACTTCCTCCTGTAGATCCTGAAACTGGAGAAATCTTATCAGAAGTACCAGTCTACGATCTCCCCCCAATTCCTGAGGAAGAATGGATTGAACCGGAGATTATCCTTCCTCAAGCTGATTTTGAAGTTCCAGATGTGGAAGAAGACTTTGAGGATGAAGAGGTGCAGGTTGATTTTTCTGCCAAAGAAGCCCTTGAATACAAACTGCCAAGCTTGCAACTCTTTGCGCCAGATAAACCCAAAGATCAGTCCAAGGAAAAGAAGATTGTTCGAGAAAATATCAAAATCCTAGAAGAAACCTTTGCTAGCTTTGGTATCAAGGTGACGGTAGAACGGGCTGAAATTGGACCATCAGTTACCAAGTATGAAGTCAAACCAGCAGTCGGTGTACGGGTTAACCGCATTTCTAATCTAGCAGACGACTTAGCGCTGGCTCTGGCAGCCAAGGATGTTCGGATTGAGGCTCCTATCCCTGGTAAATCCTTAGTCGGAATTGAAGTACCTAACTCTGAAATTGCGACTGTATCTTTCCGCGAACTCTGGGAACAGTCTCAGACTAAACCAGAAAATCTCCTCGAAATCCCTCTGGGTAAGGCTGTCAATGGAACGGCTCGAACCTTTGATCTTTCCAAGATGCCCCACCTACTTGTTGCAGGTTCGACGGGATCAGGGAAGTCAGTCGCAGTTAACGGTATTATCGCCAGCATTCTGATGAAAGCAAGACCAGATCAGGTCAAGTTTATGATGGTGGATCCAAAGATGGTTGAGTTATCCGTTTACAATGACATTCCTCACCTTTTGATTCCAGTTGTGACCAATCCACGCAAGGCCAGCAAGGCTCTCCAAAAGGTGGTGGATGAGATGGAAAACCGTTATGAACTCTTCGCTAAGGTTGGAGTGCGAAATATCGCTGGTTACAATGCTAAGGTCGAGGAATTCAATAGCCAATCTGAGTACAAACAAGTACCCCTGCCTTTGATTGTTGTCATTGTGGACGAGTTGGCTGACCTTATGATGGTGGCCAGCAAGGAAGTGGAAGATGCTATCATCCGTCTCGGACAGAAGGCACGTGCTGCAGGGATTCACATGATTCTTGCAACGCAGCGTCCATCGGTTGATGTCATTTCTGGTCTCATCAAGGCCAATGTTCCATCACGAGTGGCTTTTGCAGTTTCATCGGGAACAGATTCACGAACCATCTTGGATGAGAATGGCGCTGAAAAATTGCTTGGTCGAGGAGATATGCTCTTTAAACCAATTGATGAAAATCACCCAGTCCGTCTGCAAGGGTCCTTTATCTCGGATGATGATGTTGAACGTATCGTAAACTTCATCAAGGCTCAGGCTGATGCAGATTACGATGATAGCTTTGACCCAGGAGACGTTCCAGATAATGAAGGAGATTTCTCTGACGGTGAAGCTGGTGGCGATCCGCTTTTTGAGGAAGCTAAGGCTCTGGTTATCGAGACGCAGAAAGCTAGTGCTTCTATGATTCAGCGTCGTTTGTCGGTTGGATTTAACCGTGCGACCCGCCTGATGGAAGAACTTGAAATGGCCGGTGTTATTGGCCCAGCTGAAGGAACCAAACCACGAAAAGTATTGCAACAATAAAAAAATAGCTTCTTTCCAAATTTGGAAAGAAGTTATTTTTTGTGCTTACTGGTTCGTTTTAGTTTCAGAACTCGTCGTATTTGACTGTGTTCCGTTATCGCTTGTTTCTTTTGTTGAGGAAGGTGTAGAAGGATCCTGAGTTGTTGTTTTCTTCTCTTCTTTTTTCTCCTCTTTTTTATTGGATTGAGAAGTTTCTTCTTGCGTGGTATTTTCTTTAGTAGAAGTGTTGTCCCTGTTAGGAGTAGTATTTTCCTGAGGGGCTTCCTTTTGAATTTCCTTGACAACAGTTGTTTGAGTTGTCGTCGGTTCTTTTTTGTTGTTTTTGTTATTGTCCATGGCGTTCATGATGGTGATAGTAGCGGTGATGAGACCAAGGATACTACCGATGGTAGCAATCGTTTTTTGAAAGACAGTAAATCCCTTTTTGATGTGTTCTGTTTTTGATTTATTAGAAGTTCTACGATAGTTAGACATGATACTCTCCTTTGATTATGATTTATTATACCTCATTTCTTTAAAAAAATCTTAAAAAAAGAGAAACCTCCCTTTCTTGTCGCAGGTCTCTTTTCGTGATACAATAGAAGGAGTGATTTTAGAAAGCGTGAGAAAACATGATCTACTTTGATAATTCGGCGACAACCAAGCCTTATCCTGAAGCACTTGAAACTTACATGCAGGTCGCTTCAAAAATTGTAGGAAATCCATCTAGTCTCCATCGTTTGGGAGATCAGGCAACACGAATTTTAGATGCTTCCCGGCAGCAAATTGCAGATTTGATTGGGAAGAAGAGTGATGAAATCTTCTTTACCTCTGGTGGAACAGAAGGAGATAACTGGGTCATCAAGGGGGTGGCCTTTGAAAAAGCCCAGTTTGGCAAGCACATCATCGTATCAGCTATTGAACATCCAGCAGTCAAGGAATCAGCCCTTTGGCTGAAAAGTCAAGGTTTTGAGGTGGATATTGCCCCAGTTGATAGCAGAGGATTTGTGGATGTTGAGGCTCTAGCGAATTTGATACGACCTGATACGATCCTCGTTTCCATCATGGCAGTTAACAATGAAATCGGCTCAATCCAGCCCATTGAAGCTGTTTCAAAACTCTTGGCAGACAAGCCAACTATTTCTTTCTACGTTGATGCGGTTCAGGCACTCGCTAAGATTCCGACTGAAAACTATCTGACAGATCGAGTGGATTTCGCAGCCTTTTCGAGTCATAAGTTTCATGGTGTCAGAGGTGTTGGATTTGTCTATATCAAGTCTGGTAAGAAGATTACGCCTCTGTTAACTGGTGGTGGTCAGGAGCGAGACTATCGTTCGACAACTGAAAATGTGGCAGGGATCGCAGCAACAGCCAAGGCTCTCCGTTTGGCTATGGAAAAGCTAGACTTATTTACTGCTAAGACAAGCCAGATGAAGGCAGTCATTCGTCAAGCCCTTCTGGATTATCCAGATATTTTTGTCTTTTCAGATGAGGAAGACTTTGCCCCTCATATCCTGACTTTTGGGATTAAGGGTGTTCGTGGTGAAGTCATCGTTCATGCATTTGAAGACTATGACATTTTCATTTCCACAACCTCTGCTTGTTCGTCCAAGGTTGGAAAACCTGCTGGGACCTTGATTGCCATGGGAGTGGACAAGGATAAGGCCCAGTCAGCTGTGCGTCTAAGCCTAGACCTGGAAAATGACATGAGTCAGGTCGAGCAGTTTTTGACCAAGTTAAAATTAATTTACAATCAAACTAGAAAAGTAAGATAGGAGCATTTATGCAGTATTCAGAAATTATGATTCGTTACGGAGAATTGTCAACCAAACACAAAAATCGTATGCGTTTCATCAATAAACTTCGTAATAATATTTCGGACGTTTTGTCCATCTATCCTCAAGTTAAGGTAACCGCAGACCGCGACCGTGCCCACGCTTACCTGAATGGAGCTGATTATACAGCAGTAGCAGAATCTCTCAAACAAGTCTTTGGGATCCAAAACTTTTCTCCCGTTTATAAAGTTGAAAAGTCTGTAGAAGTCCTTAAATCAGCTGTCCAAGAGATTATGAAGGAAATCTATAAGGAAGGGATGACCTTTAAAATCACTAGTAAGCGTAGCGACCACAACTTCGAATTGGATAGTCGTGAACTTAATCAAACTCTTGGTGGTGCTGTTTTCGAGGCTATTCCAAACGTGCAAGCTCAGATGAAAAATCCAGATATTAATCTTCAGGTTGAGATTCGTGAGGAGGCTGCCTATCTTTCCTATGAAACCTTTCGTGGAGCAGGAGGATTACCTGTGGGAAGTTCTGGTAAAGGCATGCTCATGTTGTCAGGAGGGATTGACTCACCTGTAGCAGGTTATCTAGCTCTTAAACGAGGGGTAGATATTGAGGCGGTTCACTTTGCTAGCCCGCCATATACTAGTCCTGGTGCCCTCAAGAAAGCCCACGATTTGACTCGGAAATTGACCAAGTTTGGTGGCAATATCCAGTTTATTGAGGTGCCTTTCACTGAGATTCAAGAGGAAATCAAGGCTAAGGCGCCAGAAGCCTACCTTATGACCTTGACCCGTCGTTTTATGATGCGCATTACCGACCGTATCCGTGAGGTACGAAATGGTTTAGTTATCATCAATGGGGAAAGTCTTGGTCAAGTAGCGAGCCAAACTTTGGAAAGCATGCAGACTATCAACGCTGTGACTAGCACTCCAATTATTCGTCCCGTGGTTACGATGGACAAGTTGGAAATCATTGACATCGCGCAGGAAATCGATACCTTTGAAATTTCAATTCAGCCTTTTGAGGACTGCTGTACTATTTTTGCGCCTGATCGTCCTAAGACTAATCCTAAGATAGAGAATGCTGAGCAGTATGAAAAAAGGATGGATGTTGAAGGTTTGGTTGAGCGTGCAGTGGCAGGGATTATGATCACGAAGATTACACCACAAGCTGAAAAAGATGCTGTCGATGAGTTAATTGATAATCTCCTCTAATCAGAAAAACCAGAAGAATTTAGAATATTAAGTGAGAAAAGTTAGTTATTTATCCCTTAAAATGGACAATTACTGACTTTTTTTCTATTTTTATGGTATAATGAGATAAAATTTTGAATATAGAGAGTTTTCTGACAATGAATCATTCCTACTTTTACTTAAAAATGAAAGAACACAAACTCAAAGTTCCTTATACAGGAAAGGAGCGTCGTGTGCGTGTGCTCCTGCCAAAGGACTACGAGAAAGACACAGACCGTTTTTACCCTGTTGTTTACTTTCATGATGGGCAAAATGTCTTTTACAGCAAGGAGTCCTATATCGGTCACTCTTGGAAGATTATTCCAGCTATTAAGCGAAATCCTGACATCAGTCGCATGATTGTTGTTGCTATTGACAATGATGGCTTGGGGAGGATGAATGAGTACGCTGCTTGGAAGTTCCAAGAATCTCCTATCCCAGGTCAACAGTTTGGCGGTAAGGGTGTGGAGTATGCCGAGTTTGTCATGGAAGTGGTCAAGCCTTTTATCGATGAAACCTATCGTACCAAAGCTGATCGCCAGCATACGGCTATGATTGGTTCGTCACTAGGAGGCAATATTACTCAGTTTATCGGACTAGAGTACCAAGACCGAATTGGTTGTCTAGGTGTCTTCTCATCTGCCAATTGGCTTCACCAAGAAGCCTTTAACCGCTATATCGAGCGTAAGAAATTGACGCCTGAACAGCGCATTTTCATCTATGTAGGAACAGAAGAAGCAGACGATACGGACAAGACCCTAATGGCTGGCAATATCAAGCAAGCCTATATCGACTCGTCGCTTCGTTATTATCATGATTTGATTGCAGGTGGAATACACTTGGATAATCTTGTCTTGAAAGTTCAGTCTGGTGCTATCCATAGTGAAATACCTTGGTCGGAAAATTTACCAGACTGTCTCCGATTTTTTGCGGAGAAATGGTAAGTTAAGAAAGGAGAAAGCCAATGCATATTGAAAACCTTAGCCACTGGAGTGGCAATCTTAATCGTGAAATGTACCTCAACCGTTATGGATATGCAGGAATCCCAGTTGTGGTTTTTGCTTCATCTGGTGGCAGTCACAACGAATACTATGATTTTGGCATGATTGATGCCTGTGCTTCCTTTGTCGAGGAAGGTCGTGTTCAGTTCTTTACCCTATCCAGCGTTGACAGTGAGAGCTGGTTGGCCACTTGGAAAAATAGTCATGACCAGGCGGAGATGCATCGAGCTTACGAACGATATGTGATTGAGGAGGCCATTCCTTTTATCAAGCATAAGACAGGTTGGTTTGATGGCATGATGACGACAGGTTGCTCGATGGGGGCCTATCATGCACTCAATTTCTTTCTCCAGCATCCAGATGTCTTTACCAAGGTAATTGCCCTCAGCGGTGTTTACGACGCACGTTTCTTCGTTGGCGATTACTACAATGATGATGCTATTTACCAAAACTCACCTGTAGATTATATCTGGAATCAAAACGACGGATGGTTTATCGATCGTTACCGTCAGGCAGAAATCGTCATTTGTACGGGCCTTGGTGCCTGGGAACAAGACGGTCTACCATCTTTCTACAAGCTTAAAGAAGCCTTTGACCAGAAACAAATTCCAGCCTGGTTTGCTGAATGGGGACACGATGTCGCCCACGACTGGGAATGGTGGCGTAAACAAATGCC
The DNA here is from genome assembly GCF_000298695.2 of Streptococcus sp. GMD3S. Classification (GTDB taxonomy): domain Bacteria; phylum Bacillota; class Bacilli; order Lactobacillales; family Streptococcaceae; genus Streptococcus. The sequence continues at coordinate 57,161 of NZ_AJRC02000003.1, forward strand.
CTATTTTCTTGGACACCTGTATCTATAAAAGGAGTTGCCTATGAATTACCTTGTTATTTCTCCCTACTATCCGCAAAACTTCCAACAGTTTACCATCGAGCTAGCCAATAAAGGCATTACAGTCTTGGGGATTGGTCAGGAGCCTTACGAACAACTAGATGAGCCTTTGCGCAATAGCCTAACTGAGTATTTCCGTGTAGACAATCTTGAGAACATAGACGAAGTCAAACGTGCTGTAGCCTTTCTTTTCTACAAGCATGGACCTATCGACCGTATCGAGTCCCACAATGAATACTGGCTTGAGCTGGACGCAATACTCAGAGAACAATTCAATGTTTTTGGTGCCAAACCGGAGGATCTCAAAAAGACCAAGTTTAAGTCTGAGATGAAGAAACTATTCAAAAAAGCAGGTGTCCCTGTGGTACCTGGAGCTGTTATCCAGACGGAAGCAGATGTGGATAAAGCAGTGAAAGAAATCGGTCTACCAATGATTGCCAAACCTGATAACGGAGTGGGAGCAGCAGCAACCTTTAAGCTTGAGACAGAAGACGATATCCATCACTTCAAGCAAGAATGGGACCATTCAACCGTTTATTTCTTTGAAAAATTTGTCACTTCTAGCGAAATCTGTACCTTTGACGGACTTGTGGACAAGGATGGCAACATCGTCTTTTCAACGACTTTTGATTATGCCCATACTCCACTTGATCTCATGATTTATAAGATGGACAATTCCTACTATGTGCTTAAGGATATGGATCCCAAACTGCGCAAGTATGGTGAGGCCATAGTCAAGGAATTTGGTATGAAAGAGCGCTTTTTCCATATCGAGTTTTTCCGCGACGGGGACGACTACATTGCCATTGAGTACAATAACCGTCCTGCAGGTGGCTTTACCATTGATGTTTATAACTTCGCTCACTCCTTGGATCTCTACCGAGGTTATGCAGCGATTGTCGCAGGAGAAGAGTTTCCAGCATCAGAGTTTGAACCTCAATACTGTTTAGCTACATCACGTCGTGCCAATGCCAACTATGTTTATTCAGAAGAGGACCTTCTTGCCAAATACAGCCAGCAATTCAAGGTCAAAAAAATCATGCCAGCAGCCTTTGCAGAGCTACAAGGGGACTACCTTTATATGCTGACAACTCCAAGCCGTCAAGAGATGGAGCAGATGATTGTAGACTTTGGTCAACGTCAAGATTAATGAAAAGGATGAAAGGAGTTTGACTTCTTTTTTCCTTTTCTTAACGATAAGTTAAATAAAGCGTTTTCCGTAGATTCTTTTAGAAAAGATATTGCTAAAAGGCCTAAAAATTGGTAGAATAAGGATTGTCTAAAAAAATTTAAGGAGAATCTATCAAATGGATTTTACATGGGCTATTAAATATGCCACAGAATTCTTGGGAACTGCTATTTTGATCATTCTTGGTAATGGTGCAGTTGCTAACGTTGAACTTAAAGGTACGAAAGGTCACCAAAGTGGCTGGCTCGTTATCGCGGTTGGTTATGGTATGGGGGTTATGATCCCAGCCTTGATGTTCGGTAACGTATCAGGAAACCACATCAACCCAGCTTTCACTCTTGGACTTGCTGTTAGTGGACTTTTCTCTTGGGAGCAAGTACCATTTTACATCCTAGCACAAGTTTTGGGAGCAATCTTCGGTCAAGCTTTGGTTGTAGCGACTCACCGTCCTTACTACTTGAAAACAGAAAACCCAAACAATATCTTGGGTACCTTCTCAACGATTTCAAGCATCGACCACGGTACAAAAGAATCACGTTTTGCAGCTACTGTTAATGGCTTCCTCAATGAGTTTGTAGGTTCATTTGTTCTTTTCTTTGCAGCACTTGGTTTGACTAAAAACTTCTTTGGTGCTGAATTAGTGGCGAAAGCTCAGGCGACAATTAATGACCAAGTAGCTCAAGCTGCAGCGCAAGGAACAACAATCCCTCAAGAACAAGTAACAGCAGCGCTTGAGCAAGCAAAAAACCAAGCCGCTCCATTTTTGGCACCAGGTCTTGGAATTGCACACTTGGCACTTGGTTTCCTAGTGCTGGCTTTGGTAGCTTCACTTGGTGGACCTACTGGACCTGGTTTGAACCCAGCTCGTGACTTCGGACCACGTCTTCTTCACGAACTCCTTCCAAAATCAGTTCTTGGTCAACATAAGGGTGATTCAAAATGGTGGTATGCATGGGTTCCAGTTGTAGCTCCAATTGCAGCGGGTATTGCGGCAGTAGCACTATTTAAACTACTTTACCTATAAGAAATGAAACTGGGGTATCCCAGTTTTTTGTTATAAAATTTCTAAATAAAATAGATATGGCTTGTAAAATATTCGAAAATCCTTTAAAATAAAAGAGTTGGAGGAATTTATGAATGTGAATGAGATTGTTCGGATCGTTCCGACTTTAAAAGTTAATAATCGAAAATTAAATGAAAGATTTTACATTGAAACCCTGGGGATGAAACCTTTGCTGGAAGAGTCTGCCTTTCTTTCATTAGGCGACCAGACAGGTACGGAGAGATTGATTTTAGAAGAGGCTCCAAGCATGCGAACACGCAGAGTTGAAGGACTTAAGAAGCTAGCTAGACTCTTGATAAAGGTTGAAAATCCTTCTGAAATCGAGGCCCTTCTTTCTCAAATGAAGTCTCTTCCTCGCCTATTTAAAGGAAACCGTGGGTATGCTTTTGAGATTGTTTCTCCTGAAGAGGATGTGATCCTTGTTCATGCAGAAGATGATATAAGAGATTTGGTTCCACTGGAAACTGTTCCTGAATTTTATTCAAATACAAGTATAAAATACGTGAGCCAATTTGAGGTTTCTATGGAGTTGCGTTTGCCTGAAGGGACAGAGAGTTTACTTGATCCCGAAGGAGTAGCGCCAGTAATTACCTTTACTAAAGGACAAGGACCAGATTTGGCTGTTGAAAACAATGTCACTTGGGACCTGACGATGTTAAAATTTTTAGTCAAGAATTTTGATCTAACCAGTCTTCGTCAGAAATTTGAAAAGACAGGCTACTTTGTCCCTAAGTCTGAAAAATTCTTCCTTGGTAAAGATACCAATAACATTGAATTGTGGTTTGAAGAAGCATGAAGTGGGAAAAAATTCTAAGAAAAATAGAAAATCAAATTGAGGCAGGGATTTATCCCGGGGCCTCTTTTGCATATTATAAGGATGGTGAATGGAAAGAGTCTTATCTAGGATTGAGTGATCCAGAACGAGACTTGAAGACAGAAAGTGGTTTGGTTTATGATCTAGCCAGTGTGAGTAAAGTCGTGGGAGTGGGGACGGTTTTTACCTTCTTGTGGCAGCAGGGCACATTCGATATTGATCGACCGGTAACGGATTTTTTACCGGAGTGTGATTATCCTGATATCACTATACGGCAGCTTCTGACCCATGCCACAGACTTGGACCCCTTTATTCCCAATCGAGACAAGTTAAGGGCAGAGGAATTAAGAGAAGCCATGTTTCACCTCAACAGACGAAATCAGCCAGCCTTCCTATACTCGGACGTTCACTTTTTACTCTTGGGCTTTCTTTTGGAAAAAATCTTTAACCAAGACTTGGATCAGATTATAAAAAAACAAGTTTTGGAACCATGGGGGATGAAGGAAACGATGTTTGGTCCTGTTGAGCAAGCTGTACCAACAGTGAGAGGGGTGGAGGCCGGAAACATTCACGATCCCAAAGCCCGTCTATTAGGGAAACACGCAGGAAGTGCTGGTTTGTTTTCGACTGTTAAGGATTTGCAGATTTTTCTGGAACATTATTTGAAAGATGATTTTGCAGCAGAATTGAGCCGAAATTTTTCTCCTTTAGATGATAAGGAGCGGTCTCTATCATGGAATCTGGAAGGAGCTTGGCTCGACCATACGGGCTATACTGGTACCTTCATTATGTGGAATCGAGAGAAGCAGGAGGCGGCTATCTTTTTATCCAATCGAACGTATGAGAAGGATGAGCGTGCCCAGTGGATAGTCGATCGAAACCAAGTGATGGAAATGATTCGTCAAGAGGAGTAGGAAGAAGTATGTCAAAAACCGTAAAAGGAACTCTGTATACAGTAGTGGCGGGGATTGCTTGGGGCTTGTCTGGAACCAGTGGCCAATACCTGATGGCACACGGGATTTCGGCTCTGGTCTTGACCGACTTGCGTCTTTTAATCGCCGGGGGGGGGTACTCATGGTCTTGGCTTATTCTACTGGAAAGGATAAAACGCTGGCCTTTTTAAAGGATAGAAAGAGTCTGCTGTCTCTTCTTATTTTTGCTCTGATTGGTCTTTTTCTCAACCAATTTGCCTATCTGTCTGCTATTCAGGAGACCAATGCAGGAACGGCGACGGTGCTTCAGTATGTTTGTCCTGTCGGGGTTTTGATTTATAGCTGCATCAAGGATAAGGTGGCGCCGACTCTGGCAGAGATTATTTCAATTGGTTTAGCAATTGGAGGAACTTTTCTTATTGCAACGCATGGGGAACTTGACCAGTTGTCGGTCACACCTGCTGGTCTTTTCTGGGGCCTCTTTTCAGCCTTGACCTATGCCCTCTATATTATCCTCCCTATTGCTTTGATTAAGAAGTGGGGAAGCATGTTGGTGATTGGTGTCGGGATGGTTATTTCTGGTGTAGTGGCTATTCCCTTCACAGGAGTCTTACAGGCCAGCATACCGACTAGTCTAGATTTTCTCTTTGCATTTGCTGGGATTATCATCATCGGAACGGTCTTTGCTTATACAGCTTTCCTAAAGGGAGCTAGTCTGATAGGCCCTGTTAAGTCTAGTTTATTAGCTTCCATAGAACCAATTTCTGCCGTTTTCTTTGCCTTTCTGATTATGAAGGAACAGTTTTATGCGATTGATTTTGTCGGTATGGCTATGATTTTACTAGCCGTGACCATTATTTCATTGAAAGATTTACTGTTGGAAATAAAGAGTAAGTAACTAAAAAATCCACTCAATCGAGTGGATTTTTTGTGTATAGATGATTAGTCTTTATTTTCGTGTGGCAAGATCAAGTTTAAGATAATTCCTGTCATGGCTGATAGAGCAGTACCTGAAAGTGTAACTGGGCCAAGTTTGAGGATAGCTCCACCAAGTCCAAGTACCAACATGGCACTGGCGATGATGAGGTTACGCATTTGGCTGAAGTCAACGCGTTCCTTAATCAAAACTTTCAAACCATTGCTGGCGATAACTCCGTAGAGAAGGATGGACATGCCACCAAGCACAGCATTTGGAATGGTTGAAATCAAGGCAGTGAATTTCCCTAGGAAGCTAAGAGCAATGGCGATGAAGGCCGCGTTACGGATAACAGAGACAGAAGCGATACGAGTCATCCCAATAACCCCTGTATTTTCGCCGTAAGTCGTATTAGCTGGTCCACCGAGGAAGGCTGATACAGATGTCGCGATACCATCACCAAGAAGCGTACGGTGAAGTCCTGGTTCTTTCAGGAATTGACGGCCACAGATTTGGCTTAAAACTGTGTGGTCTCCGATGTGTTCTGAAATGGTTACAATAGCGATTGGCAAGATGGCGATTGTTTCAGGACCGAAGTACAAGTTGTACTCTTTAAAGGCTCCACCTGTACTAAATGGCAAGTAGAAACCAGGAATTTCAAACCAATTGGCTTGAAGGACTGGGGTAAAGTCAACCAAACCAAGCATCATAGCGAAGATGTACCCACCGATGATGGCAAAGAGGAAAGGAATGATACGAAGGAAACCTTTTCCTTTTGTATTGATAAAGGCGGCAATCAAGAATGTAACAACGGCTACAAGGGCGTTTTTCCAGTTTCCGTCTGCTACGAGTCCAGCATTCGTTACAGCAGAACCAGCAAGACCAAGACCGATAACGATAATCATAGGTCCGATAATGATTGGGGGCAAGAGTTTATCAATCCATTTTGTACCTGCAAAACGAACACTTGCTGCTACAAGAACATAAACTAAACCAGTCAGGATAACTCCAGTTTGGGCAGCAGAGACATCGCCTCCCATTTCTTTCATGGCTAGAGACATAGCTGTGATAAAGGCGAATGAAGAACCTAGATAAACTGGAACCTTAAAGCCAGTAGAAATCATGTAGATAAGTGTTCCAATACCGGATGCAAAGAGAGCAACCGATACGGGCATTCCCAAAATTAAGGGAACGAGAATGGTTGCACCAAACATGGCAAATACGTGCTGGAAGCTTAGAAGAATTCCTTTACCAACAGAAGGACGTTGATCAACGTCTAGTAACAAGTCAACAGTTGATTCCTGTTTCATAAAAACCTCACTTTTGGGCACCAAAAAAGAGCCCATTATTTTGCAGCAATAGGCCCTCAGAGTAAGACTTTTTAAAAAATAGTTATCTTTTAAAAATTTATATAAATCTGCGCCTTCGTCACCTCACAGGATGACATTAAAAACCTTTGCTTAGGATAGTATAGCAGAAAAAATTCGTTTTGTAAACGAATTTTTCCCGAGCCCAGAAATACGAGAGCGAGGTTGATTTTGTAAATTCTTTAAAGTGGGCGTTTGTTGGGCATGCCAGCCTTTCTTGGGTACTTGTTAGGTGTTTCCTTTTTCTTTTCGACGACAGTGATGTAGCGCGGATCTCCATTTGGTAGGGCGTAGCTGAGATTGTCTTCGACCTTGCTGAAGAGGAGGTTGAGGGCATTCTTGGCTTCTAGCAATTCCTCAGGAGCATTGCTGGCCTTGAGTGCCAATAGTTTGCCGCCAACTTTAAGATAGGGAATGGTCAGCTCAGACAAAACCTGCATACGGGCAACCGCACGAGCCGTCACCACATCAAACTGGGCACGGAAGTTCTTATCTTGGGCAAAGTTTTCTGCCCGTCCATGGTAGAAGTGAACACCGTCCAAATCCAGCTCCTGAGCCAATAGTTGGAGGAAGTTGATGCGCTTATTTAGCGAATCAATGATGGTTACATCTAACTGAGGATAGAGGATTTTCATAGGAAGGCTGGGAAATCCTGCCCCTGCTCCGATATCAAGAAGTTTGATAGTTTCATTTGAAATCAAGCCTTGTAGGATGGGTGCAATCGAATCATAAAAGTGTTTGAGATAAACTTCTTCTTTGTCTGTAATAGCGGTCAGGTTAATCTTTTCATTCCACTCGACCAAGAGCTCAAAATACCGTTCAAATTGGTTCTTTTGCTGGTCCGAAAGTGGAAGATTTTGCTCAGCTAGTAGGCTGTAAAATGTTTCTGGTTTCATAGTAGTTTCCTTCTCTAGTATCATCTTATTTTACCATATTCGTTAAAATTTTGATATACTGGTAGTAATCTAAAAGCAGAAAGGAATAAGATTATGACTTGGATTATTCTTGGAGTTTTGGCTCTGATTGTTATTTTTGTGATTGTTAGCTATAACGGTTTGGTTAAAAATCGTATGCAGACCAAGGAGGCTTGGAGCCAGATCGATGTTCAGTTGAAGCGTCGTAATGATCTCCTCCCAAACTTGATTGAAACAGTCAAAGGCTATGCGAAATATGAAGGTTCTACCTTGGAAAAAGTGACAGAACTTCGTAGACAAGTAGCCGCAGCAACTTCACCGGCAGAAGCTATGAAGGCCAGTGATGCCCTTACCCGCCAGATTTCTGGTATCTTTGCAGTAGCAGAGAATTACCCAGACTTGAAAGCTAGTGCTAATTTTATCAAATTGCAAGAAGAGTTGACCAATACAGAAAATAAAATTTCATATTCACGCCAACTCTACAACAGTGTTGTCAGCAACTACAATGTAAAACTTGAAAGTTTCCCAAGCAACATCATCGCAGGACTATTTGGCTTTAAAGCTGCAGACTTCCTTCAAACGCCTGAAGAGGAAAAGGCAGTTCCTAAAGTTGACTTTAGCGGTTTAGGTGACTAAGATGTTGTTTGATCAAATTGCGAGCAATAAACGAAAAACCTGGATTTTGTTGCTGGTTTTCTTCCTACTCTTGGCCTTGGTTGGTTATGCGGTTGGCTATCTCTTCATGCGCTCAGGTCTTGGTGGCATGATTATTGCCTTGATCATCGGTCTTATCTACGCTCTGACCATGATCTTTCAATCGACAGAGATTGTCATGTCTATGAATGGGGCGCGTGAGGTTGATGAGCAAACGGCACCAGACCTCTACCATGTAGTAGAAGATATGGCCATGGTGGCCCAGATTCCTATGCCGCGTGTTTTCATCATTGAGGATTCTTCTTTAAATGCCTTTGCAACAGGTTCGAATCCGCAGAATGCCGCAGTAGCAGCAACGTCGGGTCTCTTAGCTATCATGAATCGTGAGGAGCTAGAAGCTGTTATGGGGCATGAAGTCAGTCATATCCGAAACTACGATATCCGCATTTCGACCATTGCTGTTGCCCTTGCAAGTGCCATTACCCTTCTGTCTAGTATGGCAGGACGGATGATGTGGTGGGGTGGGGCAGGTCGCAGACGGAGTGATAATGATCGCGATGGAAATGGTTTGGAGATTATCATGCTTATTATCTCTCTCTTAGCCATTGTTCTAGCACCTCTCGCAGCAACCTTGGTGCAGCTTGCCATTTCCCGTCAGAGGGAATTTCTAGCGGATGCATCCAGTGTGGAGCTGACCCGCAATCCTCAAGGGATGATCAATGCCTTGCGCAAGTTGGACAATAGCGAGCCGATGCATCACCATGTTGACGATGCCAGCAGCGCTCTTTATATCAATGATCCTAAGAAAGGTGGCGGGCTTCAAAAACTCTTTTATACCCACCCACCTATCTCAGAACGAATCGAACGCTTGAAACACATGTAAAAAAAATCCAGAGAGATTTCTCTGGATTTTTGCTATGTTCAAAAATTATAAATCTTGTAAATCGACGACTTCCAAACCATTTTCTGTCAAACGATAGATACTCGTACAGACCTCTTTTAAGAAACGTCGATCATGTGAAACAGTGATCAGACCGCCAGGATAAGAGGCAAATAGTTTTCTGATCTCGGGTTGGGAAGTTGGTGAGAAATTTCGGGTAGGCTCATCCAGAAGGAGAAAGTTTGGTTTGCGCAACACTAAATCCAAAAGTAGGAGTTTACCTTGTTGCCCGCCAGATAGGGAGCGGATTTGGTGGTGCATCTCTGGATAGCTGAAATTGAGACTGGCTAGGTGAGATTGGATTTTCTGTAGTTCCTCTTTTTCCCCAGTTTGGCTGAGATAGGCTACTGGAGATAAATCCAATTGTAGTTTTTTATGGTAATCTTGTGGCATAAAACCAAGTGAAATCTCTCTTTTGGCGCTTAGTAGTTGCTGCAACTTGGCTAACAGAGTTGATTTTCCAGCACCATTTGGCCCGATGATACCGATTTTATCTTGGCCACGGACCGTTAGTCGTAACTCTTGAGCTAAAATGCGCTCGCCAATGGACAAATTTTCTTTTTCCAGTTGGACTAAGACTTTAGAAGCCGGTAATGGTTGGATGTCTGAAAAGAAAAGTTGGATTTGTTCCTCTTCAAGTGGTTTTTGGGTCATGGACTGAGCTTCCTTTTCAAAACGTTTTTCTTGAGAGAGAACAGTTTTCATCTTTTTAGCCAATAGGCGACCGGCAGTACTGTCTTTGGTAGCTCGAAGTGCAGTTTCTACATTTTGCTTAACTCGGCGATGTTTTTCCATGGTTTTGTCATAGGCTCTCTGGTCGTTAGCAGCTTGCTGACTTTGTCTGGCAAAATTAGCCTTTCTCTGCTCACTATAGCGATCATAGTCTAAATGCTCGACTAGCGTTTCCGCTTCTTTCCGATGCTTGACCAGCCGCAAGTGGACAATAGTATCTGCCGTATGAGAAAGAAAGTCTTCATCATGGGAAATGAAAATAACAGTTTGACTAATCTTTCGAATCTGCCTTTTTAGCCAATCAACCGTCTCAAGGTCAAGGTCATTTGAAGGTTCATCTAAAAATAGAATCTCAAAAGGTTTTGCTAACTCGTGAATGAGCTGAATTTTCAAAGCTTCGCCCCCTGAGAGGCTCCCAATTTCTTGATCGCTAGCAAAACGATCGCTATCAAAATGCAATTCCTCCGCCAAGCGATAGAGAATACTGTAGTCTAAATCAGCGGAATCTAAAAAGAAGTAATCGTGTAGAGTCCTATTTTTTAGCTCCTCAGGTAACTTTTGAGGAATGTAGGCCAGTGATTGAAGGTCAGACTGGATGTCGCCCCTGATAGTAAAATCAGATAATGCTTCTCCCATTAAAGCCCGTAGTAAAGTCGATTTACCATTTCCTTCTTCACCAATAATAGCAACCTTTTCCCCGTCTTGGATGGTCATGCTTAGGTCAAATACAAGATCTCGTAGATCTTTGTTTTGCGTGATAGTTAGATGATTGATTTTTATCATATTGTTGCCCTTTCTAGAATGTCGATAGTGCATAACAAAAAGCTCTACTTTATCTAGTAGAGCCAAAGTCACTGTCCAAAACTCTATTAATACTCTTCAAAAATCAAATTCAAACCACGTCAGCGTCGCCTTACCGTACTCAAGTACAGCTTGCGGCTAGCTTCCTAGTTTGCTCTTTGATTTTCATTGAGTATAAAATGCCAGAAAAAGAGCATAAAAGAGCACACAAAAAGAGACAAAAACAAGATCTACTAAATAAAGTTCTTTATTTGATAGATTAGTTGTTCATGTCTCCCTTACCTCCGAGTATTAGTATCTCTATCCTATACCTTTCAGGAAATTTTGTCAATAGAAAACAAGTAATTTCAAGCTCTAAAATCCGAAAACAGGTCCATAGAGAGTCAGTACGTGTTTGACATGTTCATAGTGGAACTTGTCATATTTGCGCCAAGCAGTACGAGCTTGATCGTTTAGTTTTAGGCTCCCTAGTCCAATCAGCAGACTAGTACGTTGGTAAAATTTCTCAAGGTTGATTAAGATACTGTTGTCCAGCTTTTCTGCTTTTTTTAGTTCCTTAAGAGTGGTGTTCAGCAGCTCTTGTAGTCGAAGATCATCGGCTGTTTCTTGTTTGCAGCTTTGGTAGCTTTTATTTAACTCGGAAAGGAGTTGATAAGCTTCGGTGATGAGTGCTTTGTCTTCCATATGAGCATCCTCCTTGCTCTGATGTATTCTTGCCTATAGTATAGCACTAATCAGAAAATATGTCATAGTAAATATGTTAAAAAATGAGATTTTAATCTCAAAGTTTGGGAGGCTGACTTATAGCCTTTTCATGGTATAATCAAGTGAGTACATCTTTATGGAGGAAATATGAAGTTAAATATTCAAGAAATTCGTAAGCAACCTGAAGGCCTGCATTTTGAACAAGCTTTAGACCTGGCAGCAGAATTGTGTAAACGAAATCAAGAGATTTTAGATGTCAAAGATATCCTTGCAGTGGGGAAGGTACAGTACGAAGACCGTCTGTATTTCTTAGACTATCAGTTGTCATATACCATTGTCCTTGCTTCCAGCCGCAGTATGGAGCCAGTTGAGTTGGCTGAGTCTTATCCAGTGACAGAGGTTTTCATGGAAGGAGCGACCAACCAACTGGACCAGGAAGTTCTTGATGATGACTTGGTCTTGCCTATCGAAAATGGGGAAATCGACCTTGCTGAGAGCGTAGCAGATAATATCTTGCTCAATATCCCTATCAAAGTCTTGACGGCAGAAGAAGAGGCGGGCCAAGGTTTTGTGTCAGGAAATGACTGGCAAATCATGACTGAAGATGAATACCAAGCCCAACAAGCAGTCAAGAAAGAAGAAAACAGTCCATTTGCTGGCTTGCAAGGACTGTTTGATGGAGACGAGTAGATGGTTTTATCCAAGAAACGTGCCCGTCATGTCATAGAGGAAATTATTGCCCTCTTTCCAGATGCTAAGCCTAGTCTTGATTTTTGCAATCATTTTGAACTCTTGGTTGCGGTCATGTTGTCAGCCCAGACCACAGATGCAGCGGTAAACAAGGCCACACCAGGTCTCTTTGCTGCTTTTCCAACGCCACAAGCCATGTCTGTAGCGACAGAGAGTGAAATTGCTTCACACATTTCTCGCCTGGGACTGTATCGAAATAAGGCTAAATTCCTTAAAAAATGTGCCCAACAGTTACTAGAGGATTTTGATGGTCAAGTGCCTCAGACTCGAGAGGAATTAGAAAGTCTAGCTGGTGTTGGTCGTAAAACAGCAAATGTCGTCATGAGTGTGGGGTTTGGGATTCCTGCTTTTGCAGTGGATACTCATGTGGAGCGTATCTGCAAGCATCATGATATCGTTAAAAAATCAGCTACGCCACTTGAAGTAGAAAAACGTGTTATGGATGTCTTGCCACCAGAAGAATGGTTAGCAGCTCACCAGGCCATGATTTACTTTGGACGAGCTATCTGTCATCCCAAAAATCCAGAATGCGATCACTATCCCCAACTGTATGATTTTAGCAATGTTTAAGAGGACACTGAAAAAAGTTTTTGCTTGATTTTAAGGGTGCTTTATGCTATAGTAAATGATAACTAAATAATCCTTTAAACCTGTCCCGTGAGGCAGGCAAGGAGCGCGATAAAGTAGAAGGGTGAAGTCTATACTGTTTATAGTTGGGCTCGCTTGGCCATACATTTCAAGTCTCCTTGTAGAAGGAGACTTTTCTTTTTGGAGGTTTGTCATGAAGACAAAAGAAGTTGTAGACGAATTGACTGTCAAACGAGCGATTACGCGAATTACTTATGAGATTATCGAGCGCAATAAAGATTTGAATAAGATTATCCTAGCAGGGATAAAAACGCGTGGTGTTTTCATCGCTCATCGTATCAAAGAACGCTTGGAGCAGTTGGAAAACATCACAGTTCCTGTTGTGGAATTGGACACCAAACCTTTCCGTGATGATGTTAAAAGCGGAGAAGATACTTCTTTGATTTCTGTTGATGTGACTGACCGTGAGGTTATCTTGGTGGATGATGTACTCTATACAGGCCGTACTATCCGTGCTGCTATTGATAACATTGTCGGCCATGGTCGTCCTGCGCGCGTGAGTCTTGCGGTGCTAGTTGACCGTGGACATAGAGAATTGCCTATCCGTCCAGATTACGTTGGGAAAAATATCCCAACCAGTCGTTCTGAAGAAATCATCGTAGAGATGACAGAACTTGATGGCCAAGACAGAGTTCTGATTACTGAAGAAGCTTAGAAAGCTGAAGGAGTAGCCATGTCAGAAAATCAACAAGCATTGAACCATGTGGTTTCCATGGAAGACCTCACAGTTGATCAAGTGATGAAATTGATTAAACGAGGGATCGAGTTTAAAAACGGAGCCCAACTTCCCTACGAGAACAAACTTATCGTATCGAATCTTTTCTTTGAGGATTCTACACGGACACATAAGTCCTTTGAAGTGGCAGAGATTAAGCTAGGCTTGGAGCGACTGGACTTTGATGTGAAGACTAGTTCGGTTAATAAGGGTGAGACACTGTATGACACTATCTTGACCCTATCTGCTCTAGGAGTGGATGTCTGTGTGATTCGCCACCCAGAGGTCGACTATTACAGAGAGTTGATTGCGAGTCCGTCGATTACAACTTCTATTATTAATGGTGGTGATGGCTCGGGACAACATCCTAGCCAGAGCTTGCTTGATTTGATGACTATTTATGAGGAATTTGGCCACTTTGAGGGTCTCAAGGTTGCTATTGCAGGCGACTTGGACCACTCACGCGTTGCCAAATCCAATATGCAAATTTTGAAACGCTTGGGAGCTGAACTGTACTTTGCAGGACCTGAGGAATGGAGAAGTCAAGAGTTTGCGGACTATGGACAGTTTGTAACTATTGATGAGATTGTTGATCAGGTGGATGTTTTGATGTTACTCCGCGTTCAACATGAACGCCATGAAAGTGGAGCTGTTTTTTCAAAAGAAGACTACCATGCTCAACACGGCTTGAACCAAGAACGCTATAATCGCTTAAAAGAAACAGCAATCATTATGCATCCTGCTCCAGTGAATCGAGATGTGGAAATTGCTGACCACTTGGTTGAAGCGCCAAAATCACGCATTGTCCAACAAATGACCAATGGTGTCTTTGTTCGAATGGCAATCTTAGAATCCGTATTGGCGAGTAGAAACGCCAACTAAAACACAAGACGTTAAAAGACGCCAGTGAGCGTCCACGAGAGGTGAAAATATGACAAAAAGACTTCTAGTATTAGAAGATGGTACAGTTTTTGAAGGCAAGGCCTTCGGAGCAGATATTGATGTAACAGGCGAAATCGTCTTTAATACAGGGATGACCGGCTACCAAGAATCCATTACAGACCAGTCTTATAATGGACAAATCTTGACCTTTACTTATCCTTTGGTAGGAAATTATGGCATTAACCGTGATGATTATGAATCCATCATTCCAACTTGTAAGGGAGTTGTCGTTTTTGAAGAGGCGCGTCGAGCTAGCAACTGGCGCAACCAAATGACCTTGGATGAATTTTTGAAAGCCAAGAAAATTCCAGGTATTTCAGGGATTGATACGCGTGCCCTTACTAAGATTATCCGTAAGCATGGTACGATGCGTGCAACCTTGACTCACGTCGGGGACAGTATGGACCATGTGACGGACCAGCTCCAAGCAACAGTCTTGCCAACAGACAATATCAAACAGGTTTCTACTAAAACTTCCTATCCAGCTCCAGGAGTTGGTTTGAGTGTGGTCTTAGTAGACTTTGGTCTCAAGCACTCAATCTTACGTGAACTTTCTAAGCGTAACTGTAACGTTACGGTTGTTCCTTATTCAACAACAGCGGAAGAAATTCTCCACCTAAATCCTGATGGAGTTATGTTGTCAAATGGTCCAGGTAACCCAGAAGATGTTCCAGAAGCACTAGACATGATTCGTGGTGTGCAAGGGAAAATTCCAATTTTCGGTATTTGTATGGGACACCAACTATTTGCCATGGCAAACGGGGCGAAGACCTACAAGATGAAATTTGGTCACCGTGGATTTAACCACGCGGTACGTGAAATTGCAACAGGACGCGTAGACTTTACCAGCCAAAACCACGGTTATGCAGTTAGCCGTGAGGACTTGCCAGAGCATTTGATCATTACCCACGAAGAAATCAATGACAAGTCAGTTGAAGGAGTTCGCCACAGATACCAACCAGGTTTCTCTGTTCAATTCCACCCAGATGCAGCTCCCGGCCCACACGACGCTAGCTACCTCTTTGACGAATTTATCGAGATGATGGAAGCTTTTAAACAAGTAAACTAAGAACGAGCAAAAGCTCGTCGGAGAATTTATGTAACTGAACACGGACGGAAAGCTCGGAATTTAGAGAAACCAACTTGGATTGTCAATCCTTCCTTGGTTCCCTAAAATTCAGTCGCTTTCTATTCGTCCTTTGTATCTTATTTAATGTCGCTCTGTGAGGCGACGAATAGAAAGGCAGGTCGTTTCTTTTAGTCGCTATCAGGCGAACTAAAAACTCCCTGCACTAGATTTTTTATCGAAAAATATCGTTTCTCTAAAAAATCGTCGGAGAATTTATTTAATGGCAACCAGAGAGTTGCCGAATAGAAAGGAGAAGATACATTGTTCGCGGAAGTGAACACGCCCTAAGAACTGTGTGAAAAAGATAAACATCGTCTTGACGCTAAAGGCGTCTGCACCGAGTTTCCTATTTTCACTGTGTTCTTTACGGGCTTTGTATCATAAACTATGCCTAAACGTACTGATATTCAAAAAATTATGGTGATTGGTTCTGGTCCAATTATTATTGGTCAGGCTGCTGAGTTTGACTACGCGGGGACCCAGGCCTGCTTGTCTTTGAAAGAGGAAGGTTATGAAGTTGTCTTGGTGAACTCAAACCCTGCCACCATCATGACGGACAAGGAGATTGCGGACAAGGTCTACATCGAACCGATCACACTCGAGTTTGTGACACGTATTCTCCGTAAGGAACGTCCAGATGCCTTGCTTCCAACTCTTGGAGGCCAAACAGGGCTCAATATGGCCATGGAATTGTCTAAAAATGGAATTCTAGATGAGCTTGGAGTAGAACTTCTGGGTACTAAATTGTCTGCCATCGACCAAGCAGAGGACCGTGACCTCTTTAAACAATTGATGGAAGAGCTTGAACAACCAATTCCAGAATCTGAAATTGTCAACACAGTAGAAGAAGCAGTTGCCTTTGCAGCGACAATTGGCTACCCAGTCATCGTTCGTCCAGCCTTTACCCTAGGTGGTACTGGTGGTGGTATGTGTGCCAACGAGGAAGAACTACGTGAAATCGCTGAAAATGGGTTGAAATTGTCACCTGTTACCCAATGTTTGATTGAACGTTCAATCGCAGGTTTCAAGGAAATCGAGTACGAAGTCATGCGCGATTCAGCTGACAATGCCCTCGTTGTTTGTAACATGGAAAACTTTGACCCAGTGGGGATTCACACAGGGGATTCCATCGTATTCGCCCCTGCGCAAACCATGTCTGACTATGAAAACCAAATGCTACGTGACGCGAGCTTGAGCATTATTCGCGCCCTCAAGATTGAAGGTGGGTGTAACGTTCAGCTGGCCCTTGATCCCCACAGCTTCAAGTACTATGTCATCGAAGTAAACCCTCGTGTATCGCGTTCGTCAGCCCTTGCTTCTAAGGCAACTGGTTACCCAATTGCTAAATTGGCTGCTAAGATTGCCGTCGGTTTGACCTTGGATGAGGTTATTAACCCAGTCACGGGTTCAACCTATGCCATGTTTGAACCAGCCCTTGACTACGTGGTTGCTAAGATTCCACGTTTCCCATTTGACAAGTTTGAAAAAGGTGAGCGCCGTCTTGGGACACAGATGAAGGCCACCGGAGAAGTCATGGCTATCGGTCGAAACATCGAAGAATCTCTCCTTAAGGCCTGTCGCTCCCTTGAAATTGGCGTTCACCACAATGAAATGCCTGAACTTGCAGCGGTTTCAGATGATGCTTTGATTGAAAAGGTTGTCAAGGCTCAAGATGACCGTCTCTTCTACGTATCAGAAGCTATTCGCCGTGGTTACACACCAGAAGAAATTGCTGAATTGACCAAGATTGATATCTTCTATCTGGATAAACTCTTGCATATCTTTGAAATTGAGCAAGAATTGGGTGCTCATCCACAAGATCTAGACGTTTTGAAAACAGCTAAACTAAATGGCTTCTCAGATCGTAAGATTGCTGAACTATGGAAAACAACAGCTGACCAAGTTCGTCAACTTCGCTTGGAAAACAAGATTGTCCCAGTCTACAAGATGGTCGATACTTGTGCGGCGGAGTTTGACTCTGAAACACCATATTTCTATTCAACCTATGGCTGGGAAAATGAGTCTATCAAGTCTGATAAGGAATCTGTCCTAGTCCTAGGTTCAGGTCCAATCCGTATCGGACAAGGGGTTGAGTTTGACTACGCAACTGTTCACTCAGTTAAGGCTATCCAGGCTGCTGGTTATGAAGCTATTATCATGAACTCAAACCCAGAGACCGTTTCTACGGACTTCTCTGTGTCTGATAAGCTCTACTTTGAACCATTGACATTCGAAGATGTCATGAATGTCATTGATCTTGAGCAACCAAAAGGCGTCATCGTTCAGTTTGGTGGTCAAACAGCTATCAACCTTGCAGAGCCATTGGCAAAAGCAGGTGTGACCATCCTTGGTACACAGGTTGCTGACCTAGACCGTGCCGAAGACCGTGACCTCTTTGAACAAGCGCTTAAAGATTTGGATATTCCACAGCCACCTGGCCAAACAGCAACTAATGAAGAAGAAGCGGTGCTTGCTGCTCGCAAAATTGGCTTCCCAGTCCTCGTTCGCCCATCTTATGTCTTAGGTGGACGTGCCATGGAAATCGTAGAAAATGAGGAAGATCTTCGTTCTTACATGCGTACAGCTGTTAAGGCTAGTCCAGACCACCCAGTTCTTGTTGACTCTTACATCGTTGGGCAAGAGTGTGAAGTTGATGCCATCTCAGACGGAGAAAATGTCCTCATCCCTGGTATCATGGAGCACATCGAACGTGCCGGTGTCCACTCAGGTGACTCAATGGCCGTTTATCCACCACAAACCTTGTCGCAAAAGGTGCAGGAAACCATCGCAGACTATACCAAACGTCTAGCAATAGGTCTTAACTGTCTTGGGATGATGAACATTCAGTTTGTCATCAAGGATGAGAAAGTCTATGTTATTGAGGTCAATCCACGTGCCAGCCGTACGGTTCCATTCCTTTCTAAGGTAACCAATATTCCTATGGCTCAGGTAGCTACTAAGCTCATTCTTGGTCAAAGTCTTGAAGAACTGGGCTACCAAGATGGACTTTATCCTGAAAGTGCTCGCGTCCATATCAAGGCACCAGTCTTCTCCTTTACGAAACTAGCAAAGGTAGATAGCTTGCTCGGTCCTGAAATGAAGTCAACAGGGGAAGTCATGGGTTCTGATACTACTCTTGAAAAAGCTCTCTATAAGGCTTTTGAAGCTTCTTACCTGCACTTGCCAACCTTTGGAAATGTTGTCTTTACCATTGCTGATGATGCCAAAGATGAAGCCTTGGACTTGGCTCGTCGTTTCCAAAATATCGGTTATGGTATCCTTGCGACAGAAGGGACAGCAGCCTTCTTTGCCAGTCATGGACTTCAAGCCCAACCTGTTGGTAAGATTGGTGACGATGAACAGGATATCCCAAGCTTTGTCCGCAAAGGGAAAATCCAAGCGATCATCAATACTGTTGGAACCAAACGAACTGCTGACGAAGATGGTGAGCAAATCCGTCGTTCAGCCATTGAACACGGTGTGCCACTCTTTACAGCCCTAGATACAGCTAATGCCATGCTCAAGGTGCTAGAAAGCCGTAGTTTTGTCACAGAAGCGATCTAGTTGAGACAGAATTTTCACAGTTTTAAAGCCAGCGTCAGAAAACGCTGGCTTTTACAATACTGATATTGTTTATTTCAACTATCATTTGTTTTCTTAGGAATCATTCTAAAATGTGATATAATAAGGAAGAATTGGAAATAGGAAACTATTTTCATGATATTTTCAAAAACTCCATTAAGAAAATAGGTAAAGACAGATTAGAAAGTGTAAAATTCCGATGTCTTCTTACAAAAAAGTCTCTCTTTCTGAGATCAATCAATCTATTGAAACTCCCAATAACAATCATTTTTGGCAAAATCTAAAAGCATTCTTAGGACCTGGAGCCCTTGTAGCAGTTGGTTATATGGATCCTGGAAACTGGATTACCAGTGTGGTTGGTGGTGCCTCCTACAAATATAGTCTCTTATTTGTTATTTTGATTTCATCCATCATTGCCATGCAACTACAACAGATGGCTGGAAAGCTCGGTATCGTAACTAGGATGGACCTAGCACAGGCAACTGCACATCATGCTCCCAAGTGGCTTCGTTATAGTTTATGGGTGATTTTAGAATTAGCTTTAATGGCGACCGACTTAGCTGAGGTTCTAGGCTCAGCGATTGCCTTAAATCTTTTATTTAAAATACCAATTATGGTCGCTATCCTCTTAACCGTTTTAGACGTATTTCTTTTGTTGTTGTTGATGAAATTTGGCTTCAAAAAGATTGAAGCCATTGTTACGACCCTTATTTTAACCATATTAGCCATCTTTACCTATCTGGTGGCTTTATCCAATCCAAGTATTCAGGGTATTTTTGGTGGTTATTTACCGACTCCAACATTATTTGAAACACCATTACCAGGTCATGAAAGCCAATTGACCTTGGCTTTAGGAATTGTGGGGGCGACAGTCATGCCCCATAATCTCTATCTTCATTCATCCCTATCCCAAACAAGGAAAATCAATCACAAAGATAAGAAGGATGTTCGAAAAGCCGTGCGTTTTATGACCTGGGATTCAAATCTTCAGTTGTCCCTAGCCTTTATTGTCAATTCCTTGCTTCTCATTTTAGGGGCATCTCTCTTTTTTGGTCATGCATCTGAAATTTCAGCTTTTTCTCAAATGTACAATGCTTTACAGGATTCGAAGATAGCAGGAGCGATAGCTAGTTCAACTCTGTCAACTTTATTTGCCCTAGCCCTCTTAGCAAGTGGTCAAAATTCGACCATTACAGGTACTTTGACAGGACAGATTGTCATGGAAGGTTTCTTGCATCTGAAATTACCTCAGTGGATTATCCGTATCGGTACACGGATTTTTGCCTTACTCCCTGTGATTATTGTTGCCGTTTTGTTTGGACATCAAGAAAAAACCTTGGATCAGTTATTGGTCTATTCACAGGTATTTCTGTCAATCGCTCTTCCGTTTTCAATCTTCCCCTTAATCTATCTGACCTCTAAGAAGTCACTGATGGGAGAATTCACTAATGCCAAGTGGAACACCATCCTAGGTTACGCAGTTTCAATCATCTTGACCATTCTCAATATCAAGCTTCTTTTTGATATTTTTTAACCTCGTTTGAAATCAATTATAGTGTCAGCGTGAAGGTTGACAACATAGAAAGTAGTAGTGATTGGTTCATAAAAAGAAGTACAAAAAAAGAACAGTGGTAACTGTTCTTTTTTATCATTATTTGAGACCGTATTTTTTGTTGAAACGATCCACGCGTCCATCTGCTTGAGTGAACTTTTGACGTCCAGTGTAGAATGGGTGTGAGTCTGATGAAATTTCCACACGGATCAATGGGTAAGTTTCGCCTTCGAACTCAACAGTTTCGTTAGAGCGTTTTGTTGAACCGCTAAGGAATTTGTAACCAGTAGTTGTGTCCATGAAGACAACTGGGCGATATTCTGGATGGATATCTTTTTTCATTTTGCAATATTTCCTTTCTGCCATGGTCTCTTTGCGAGCCATAGATTGTTACTATACTAGTCTATCAGATTCTGATAAGTTTGGCAAGTCTTTTCCCTGATTTTATTAAAAATCTTGATAAAAAATCACTCCAGTGTTTACTGGAGTGAGGGTAGAAGAATGATTAGTTCTCTTGATTTGGAGCTTTTTCTTCTTGTTGATTTTTTACTTCTGTTTCTTTTACTGGTTCTGCGTTTTCTTCTGCTGATTTAGCCTCTTTTTCAGTTTCAGTAGGTTCTGTTTCTGTTGATTCTGTTACAGTTTCAGCTTCAGCCTCTGTTTCAGTTGGTTCGGCTACTGGCTCAGCTTCTGTTTTTGTTTCAGATTCAGATTCAGTAGTTTCTTCTTTTACTGGTTCTGCATTTTCTGCTGCTGATTCAGCTTCCACATTAGCTGGTTCCTTAGATTCTTCTTTTTGCTCGGTTTCCTCTTTAGCTGTCTCTGTTTTATCAGCTGTAGTTTCTTCTTTTTTACGTTCTTGGGATTCTTTTTTGATTTCTTCGACTGCAGTTTTAACGGTAGAGCTTGTTACACGTCCGACAGTTTGAGCAAAATCTTTACCAGACTCAGCTAATTCAGTAAATGATTCTTTTGTAATTTTACCACCTGACATTGCCAAGAGACCAGTTACAACTAGTGCAATGCTAGCAAGAATAGCCAAAATCAAACCAAAGCCGATTGAAATGCCATATCCACCAAAGTTAGACATGTACTTATTTACATTAAAGAGACTATTTAGTGTGACGAGAGTTGCAATTGCACCCGCAACAATGACACCAATTGAGAACCCTTTAGGCATTGCTTTATTCATGTTATTCAAGCACGCAAGAACAATAGACACAATAGCCGCGATAATGACAAACCACCCATCACCTTGGTAACCATTCACACTATAGGACCCAAAAGAACCTGCATTTAAACTAGCCCATGGCAAGAGTGAACCAAGGATTGCTACTCCAGCAGAAATGAGAATATACAAACGATTTTTTTCCATTATTATGTCTCCTTTTATTCAGTTTGATTTATTATACCATAAACTGAGGTACAAAGAAACCGTATATTTTAAGAAACTAGCATATAAAAGGCCAAGAAAATTCTTTCTTAGCCTTGGTGCATCTGTAGGGCCTCTTTTAGTTCTTTGTATATTTGTTCGTTTTCTTCTAGACTATAGGAATTGGCGCCACTGGCTAATGGATGCCCTCCTCCGTCGTGTCGTTTGGCAATCTCATTGATAGGAGTGATTTTACTGCGCATACGCACACGGAAGTGACCATCAGCTTGTTCAACAAAGATAGCCCAAGCCTTAACAGTATCAATTCGGCCAGGTGCTCCGACAATTGCAGCTGTTTCAGCATCCGTAACCTTATATTTTTCCAAGGTGTCTTGAGTAAGTAGAACGCGTGCAGCTCCATTCTCATCAACTTCTAAATGATCATAGACATACCCTTGCAGTTTTGCAATCTTGAAGCTCATGGTATCCATTTGACGAGACAGTCCAGCAAAGTCAAAATCAATTTCTCGGAGCTGGCCAGCTATTCTAAAGGTACGGGCACTGGTTGAAGGGTAGAGAAAACGCCCTGTGTCCCCGACAATTCCTGCATAGAGAAGTCGTGCCGCTTCACTAGACAAAGTTAGCTGATTTTCTTGAGCAAATAATGCAATCATCTCACTGGCGCTGCTTGAACTTGTATCCACCCAAGATAGGTCACCATAGATGTCATCATTTGGATGGTGATCGATTTTGATGGTGAAATTAGCTTGTTCGTAGCGTTTATCATCGATACGAGGGCGATTCGCTGTATCACAAATAATAGCAAGAGCTCCTTGGTAGTCATTGTCTTGGACAGTATCCATTTCCGCCATCCAGGTTAGAGTTGGTTCGTTATAACCGACTGCTTTGATGGTCTTTTCTGGAAAATGGTGTGTGAGAAGAGCTTTTAAACCTACCTGACTCCCTAAGGCATCTGGATCTGGTTTCATATGACGATGAATGATAATGGTATCGTATTCTTTGATTTTCTCTAAAATTTGCTGGCAAATTTCCATAAGTAACCTCAATTCTTTCTCATTTCATTGTAGCACAAGAATTTTTATTTTTAAAATGAAAAAGATATGATATAATGGAGAAAGATAAATTGAGGAGGACGATATGGCATTAGCAAAAATTGTATTTGCCAGTATGACCGGTAATACCGAAGAAATTGCAGATATTGTAGCAGATAAATTGCGTGACTTGGGCTTGGATGTCGATGTTGATGAATGTACGACTGTTGACGCTTCAGACTTCTTGGAAGCGGATATCGCAATTGTTGCGACTTACACTTACGGAGATGGAGAATTGCCAGATGAGATGATGGACTTCTACGAAGACCTAGCTGATCTCAACTTGAATGGCAAAATCTACGGAGTGGTCGGTTCAGGAGATACCTTCTACGACGAATTCTGTAAGGCTGTTGATGACTTTGATCGTGTATTTGTAGCGACAGGAGCTGAAAAAGGTTCAGAGTGTGTTAAAGTGGACCTCTCTGCCGAAGAAGAAGACATCGAACGTTTGGAACAATTCGCAGAAGAATTGGCTGCAAAAGTAGGATAAGAATCAAACTGCGCTGACTGGAAGAAGTCAGTGCGTTTTTTTATTAGTTTTTTGGGATTTTACTAGCCTATTTGGTGGCTTTTTGATACAATAATTCAAATAAAGGAGGAGACACTATGGATTTAGATACTATTCGGCAAGAAATTGATCAAATCGACGACCAAATCGTCAAGCTCCTAGAAGAACGGATGCATTTGGTTGAGGGAGTAGTTGCCTATAAGAAAGCCTCAGGAAAACCTATTTTAGATTCCAAGCGAGAAGAAATCATTTTTGAAAAGGTCAAAAATCGAGTAGAAGATAAGCGCTACCAGGAGACCATTGTTGCGACTTTTTCAGACATTCTCAAACGTTCGCGTGATTATCAGGATCAAAACATCAAATGAAAAAAGAACAATTTTATCCGCTCGGGATTTTTCTGGCTGCTATGTTGGGAGGCCTTGTCCGCTACCTGGTTTCTACTTGGTTACCAGCCAGTCCCGACTTTCCTTGGGGTACCCTCCTTGTCAACTATCTGGGAATATTCTGCCTGGTCTATCTGGTAAAAGGCTATCTGGCCCATAAGGGAACTAGTAAAGGCTTAATTTTGGCGCTGGGGACGGGTTTTTGCGGTGGCCTGACAACCTTTTCTAGCCTAATGCTTGATGCAGTAAAACTGCTTGATACCGGGCGTTATCTTAGCTTAATCATCTATCTGCTTTTGAGTATTGGAGGAGGTCTACTCTTGGCTTATGTTCTAGGGAGGAAGAAATGGTAATCGTTTATCTTGCAATCGCCTGCGGGTTCGGAGCCCTGGTGCGGTATTTCTTTTCCCGCTATAATCAAGCTTCTAAATTGCCCCTCGGAACGCTTATAGCCAATCTTTTAGGTTGTTTTTTGATCGGCCTACTCTACAATCATGTGGAGTCCAAGGAAATCTATGCCATCCTAGCGACAGGTTTTTGTGGAGGGTTAACGACCTTTTCAACCTTGAATGACGAGCTACAAAGACTAATCAGTGACAAGAAGGTATTTTATAGCTATTTTCTCTTAACTTATATAGGCGGTTTTCTAGCGATTTTTTTAGGAATTCTGCTATAAATTTCTTTACTTTTAGGTGGAAATTTGGTAAACTGTATCTTGTGTGTAATGGACGCACAAAAATACAGTTTATCCGCTGAGGAAGGTTCCTCAAGATTGACAAAGATAGGAGAATAAAATGAATCCATTAATCCAAAGCTTGACTGAAGGTCAACTTCGTACAGATATCCCATCATTCCGTCCTGGTGACACTGTTCGTGTACACGCGAAAGTTGTCGAAGGTAACCGTGAACGTATCCAGATTTTTGAAGGTGTTGTTATTGCACGTAAAGGTGCAGGCATCTCAGAAAACTACACAGTTCGTAAAATCTCTAACGGTGTAGGTGTTGAGCGTATCTTCCCAATCCACACTCCACGTGTTGAAAAGATCGAAGTTGTTCGTTACGGTAAAGTACGTCGTGCGAAATTGTACTACTTGCGTGCTCTTCAAGGTAAAGCAGCTCGTATCAAAGAAATCCGTCGTTAATTCGACTAAAAAACTCTGCTCACCCAGCAGGGTTTTTCTCTAGCTCCCTTAGTTCAATGGATATAACAACTCCCTCCTAAGGAGTAGTTGCAGGTTCGATTCCTGCAGGGGGCAGTAAACTAGAAACAAAACACTGGATAGCTAGTGTTTTTTTGTTAGTTTTTAACTAGCAAACCCCTCATATCAAGCGCTTGTATGGTATAATAATGGGAAACGTTAACATTGATTTTTAAGGTAGTTCTATCATGTTGGAATACCAAATAAAAAAGATTATGAGTGCTCTACTAGTTTAGTCTGAAAGGGTTATAAGAAAAGGGAAAATACAAATGAAACCAACAAAACTACAATGGGAAGATGTTATCCAATTTGAAGAGGTAAAAGGTTACGGTCAGCATATCTGGAGAGATGGTAATCATCTTTATTATGTTGATGAGGAGGGAGGAATTGCCCCTCAGCGTGTAGTTTATAAATTACCAAATGAGCTGTTTGCCTTATTAGAAAGTGGAGAGAGATCGCTACTCGAAATATCTTGGAAGATTAAGCACGATCGTTGGCCACCGATGGAAGAAGAAATCAATAAAATAAAAAGAGGAAGAGCCAAAGAACGACCAAAGATACTGATAGCTAATCCGAAAAATCAATTACTTTTTACACAAGAAGAATTAAAAGAGTTAATGCCTATTGCAGAGACGATTTGGATCGAATCTGAAGGCAAATTTCCAGATGATTATGTATCACCACTTAAGTAAGGAAGGTATAAAATGAAACCAACAAAACTACAATGGGAAGATGTTATCCAATTCGAAGAAGTAAAAGGTTACGGAAAATCCATCTGGAGAAATGATAACAAGTATTATTTAGTTTCAGAAGAGGGAACCGTAGCTTCTTGGTTAGTTGTCTATGAATTACCACAAGAATTATTTACCTTACTAGAGAGTGGAGAACGGACTCTACTTGAAATATCTTGGAAGGTTCAAAACGATTGTTGGCCACCGACGGAAGAAGAAAAGAAAGCTAGTGAGAAACGATTTATAGAAGAGAGTCCGACATCATTAATTGATTTACCTGAAACTAGAGAGTTATTTACTCAGGAAGAGCTTGAAAGATTAATTCCAATTGCTGTGCAAATGTGGATTGACTGGAGAGGCAAACTTCCAGATGATTATGTATCGCTACTCAAGTAAAAGAGATATATAATGAAACTGAATTCCAGATATTAGAGAGCTCTAATCCAGTTCACTGAAGCTATGAAAAAGCTTATATCATTTGATTATGGTTAGAAAGGGAGTGGAAATGATAGAAAAGAATAAACATTATACTGGACTAGTTCATCTAGGAGAGTTTAAGAACAAATTAGTTTACTATGACTTAAAGACAAAGAAATTGTTTTTTTCGATTCCAGAAAGAACTTCTAAGAGTCAACAGTACGTTATTCTTTCTCTGGTATTGCTATTTCTTCCTTTTATCAGATTTCTGAATGGATTAACAATCTTTAGTATATCTGCTCACAAGTATCTTTATTTGGTTTTATTCTCTTGTCTTTCCTTACTTTTCGGGAAATTGCTGGATGTCTATTTTAAGAAAGATTTGGATTTGTATCCGGCTCTATTTACAGATTTGGAGTACTTAGAATTCCTAGAAGTAGTAAAGAAAAGTGGAGCTGTTGTTTCTTCCGTAATTCGTGGTAGCTTTATTAGTTTGTTAGTATCTTTAGTCGTATTCCTGTTATATCCTAGTTTTTTGCCATTATTTTTCCACTCGATGCTTTTGTTTATTGTCTATTTGTGTTTAGCCAATAATTTGCACAAGCGAAAGAAGATCATGGGGAGCTTGATAAGAAATGCTCGCACCAACTAGATCTTTTTTGCCTATGATAGAGAAGAATTAAAAAAGTAAAGAAAGTCGATGTATATGACAATAGAAATGCTGCAATACAAAAATTGTACGGTATTAAAAAACAATAAGGATTATGAGATTCTGTGGAGTAGAGGGAAAGAAGTGCTTAACTTTCCCATTAGCCAGGAATTAGCAGAACGTGTTTCAAAATCAGAAAAAGATTCTTTAGAAGTAATGTTTTATTGTGAACATCATCGTTGGCCTAAAGCAGATGAGTTAGAAGATTGTAATCAAT
This sequence comes from Streptococcus sp. GMD3S, assembly GCF_000298695.2. Taxonomy (GTDB): domain Bacteria; phylum Bacillota; class Bacilli; order Lactobacillales; family Streptococcaceae; genus Streptococcus. Next base: position 84,211 of record NZ_AJRC02000003.1, read on the forward strand.
CGGATACGATTGTACATAGAGGCAATGGATTTATTGTATATGAGACAGATGGTTATTACGAAATTAGCTTCTTTAAAGAAGTTGGAGGAGCCATGGGGCCAGAAGTTCGCTATCCTATTACTAAAGAACTGATGGATAGAGCATTTGAATCTTCTAGGGGAGCATACGAAGTCATGATTTATGCTGAAACGGGGCGCTGGCCTTTATGGTAAAGAGGATGACTTCATATAAACAGCCTCAAAATAGGGAATAAATATAGACATTTGGTAAAAGACAAAGGAGATAAGAATGGAATCAATTTATGTAAGTCAAAAAGATATGTTGGAAATTTGTCAAGATGGTGATAAGTATTTCTTGCGTTATCCAACTTTTAATATTACCATGCCAGAAGTAGTTCAAGAAATCCCCAAAGAAGCTGCAGATAGTTATATGTCGGGAGAACATACTGGTAAAGAGTTGATGAATTATGCAGATTATGGTTTTTGGAAATCTAAAAAGCAGTATACACAAGATGAGTCTGGTAAGCTCTTCATCGAAAATCATCCTTCTTTTATTTTAAAAAACCCAGGAAATACTCGTCGTCTTTTTACAGCAGAGGAATTTAAACAAATTGTCACTCAAGCCATTGTTTCAGAACTGGAACCTAGCGAACTTGATGCAATTGGTATAGTTGATAATCATTTGGAACTTCTTCTAGTTGATCCAGTTGGCTGGGAGGAAGAGATAGAAGCAGTCCATCTGGAAATTCTGCAAGAAAAAATGAATAATTACATTCACTTCCTCGAAAGTAAGCAGTATGTGGAGCGATATGGTGATCAATTTGACAAAAAAGTCATCCATATCACATTCCAGTATTCTCCATCTGATAATGGCTTAGCCTTCCTCGCAGCTGTTCAGCAGGTATTGCAACCGACGGATATGATCTTGAAGGTAGAATTGCCAGAGTAAAAAAGGGAGCGGAAACGCTCTCTTTTTGTGGTATAATGAGACTATATTTATAAAAAGATTATTTAGCATTTCTAAATAGCGAACTACTTATGCCAACGATTGACACAAAGGGGCATTCTTACGATGATTTTCTATCTGCGATTGAACGTCAAGGCTATTATGAAATCAAAAATCCACGCGTCTATGAACCAGGCACTAATAAAATTGAGCAAATTGAAGGAATTTTTAGAATTAATCAATGGAGTAACTAAATGAAAATATATGAATTACCAGAGCCTAAAGATTATCAATCTTTTATTAATTTTTATCGTAATGTGATGAGAGAAGGAAAAGAGGAAGAAGCCTTTTTAGGCACAGATGCAAAATATCGTATACGAGAACGGGATTCTTATGAAGTGGATAGTACAGATATTAGTGTATTGATGGAATATTGCTTATTCCCTCTGTATGCAGAAGGTGACAGGGATATAGCGCGCAGAACCTTTGATATCTTGAAAGATTTTAGTTTATCGGTTGACCTAGTCAAATTAGATAAGGTAACTGATTATATTTCTATGCAAGGCAGTCGTTTAAGAAGATATACAAGCCTTCCCTTTGTTATTGAAACAGATGAGTTGGTAAGAAATATTATAGAAAGTATTTCAAAATTATCAGATGAACAGAAACGTACTTATACCTATGAAAGACTATGTAATGTATTAGACCGTAGTCCGTTATACAGACAGTGTGATGAAGAAAAGGTAGAGAAGATTCTTAAGGAATTCAAGGAAAAATACTACAATCCACCTAAGGTAGTGGAGCTATAGCAAACGCCATATTGAATGTGAGAGTTGTGGAGGAATTTTAAATGACAAAACAAGAACTGGTAAATTTCATTAATCAACATAGAGATAAGATGGGGATATTTCATATTGCGCTTGATGAGCGATATGGAGGTCAATTTACTTTGGGATACTATTACGATGAGAAATCTAGTCAATATAAAGTATATGAGGTTAATGAGCGCCAAGATATCTGGATAAGAGACGAATTTAAAAATGAAAGTGATGCAATAGATCGACTTTATCGTTTGATAAAAACGACATTTTGGATAAAAGAATCTCTTATTCAGTTAGATGTTTCAGAAATTGATGCAATCGGAACGAGTGACACAGACTTGGAACTTTTATTAATAGATGGCAATCTTTGGCTTCCAGATACTGAAGAAGAACATTTGTTGAAACTGCAAGAAAAACTCAACAACTATATCTACTTCCTCGAAAGTAAGCAGTATGTGGATCGATATGGCGATAGCTTTGATAAAAAAGTCATCCATATCACCTTCCAATATTCTCCATCGGATAATGGACTAGCCTTTCTCGCAGCTGTTCAGAAGGTATTACAACCAACGGATATGATTTTGAAGGTAGAATTACCTGAGTGATAAAGGGAGCGGAAACGCTCTTTTTTATGTTATAATAGGCATAGAATGTTTAGGAGAAAGAGATGAAGGAAAATAAACGCTTATTTTGGGTTGTTAGTGTGATGTTAATGGTCCTGACTCTTTATACACTGACTGGATGTAGTTTGGGTGGTGAGACCATTCCCAAAAACAGAACAAAGGAACAGTACGAATTTGAAAAAACGTTTGAACCTATATTTAAATTTTTAGAGCAAGACAAGAAGGAGTTTAATGGATTAAAGCTTTACAAAAATAGTATTTATATAGAGAGTGGAAACGTAGTAAAGGATTATAAAGTATTCTTAGATACTAGCCAATCTGACATTAAGGGTGACTATACAATAAAAATTGGGGATAATAAAGAAACAGTTCCTGTTACTTACTCTAATGGGAAGTTAAATTATGGGTCGGAGGTAACTCCTTTATATGATGAAGAAATTCTTAATTTGGTAGTACAAAGAGATTATTTCGCTTCCTTGAATATAAAAGAAACCTTTAAGAGTGCAGAAACAGAGCTTCGTGATATTATCTATGAACCAGAAAATCATTCTGACCTCTATAAATATCTTAAAAATAAGTACGATATGCCAGAGGATACAACCTGTAGAATCAGAGTAAGGTACTCTAGTGGAACAATCTATGGAATTTCAATACTAATGGAATCTAGGGATGAGGCTGTTCAAATAGATTTAACTATATTTAAACAACGGGAGGATAATCAATGAATGAAATTGAAAAAAGGAACCGTCGGGTTGAAAGGTAAAGCACTATAAAAGCTGTTTTATAACTGATTTTTAATGAGCATCAGGAGATATTATGTTAAAATCGAACAAGTGGATATTCCTTGCAATTTCCGTTCCCTTTATTATTATTGGTTTGTCATATTTGTTAATTAGGATACCGATTGGGAACACTGGTAAGTTTATTCATGATCATGCGGATTCTATCAAAAGCGAAATTATTGCAGACATAGACAGTCAAGGGCAATATATAAAGTCAGTGACGCTTTTACCAGGTTCTGCGAGGGGAGGCTTTGATAATGGTGGAGATGTAGGTGGAAATTATCATATTTCCTTTACAGCCTATGCTAATAATAATCGCAAGCAGTCAATGAAAGTAGAATTATACTTTCCTGATGCTGGTATAGGTCCTTTTACATTTATAAAACCCAATCCTTATAAATCTCCTGAAACTATGAGGAGATGGTACTTATCAGTAGTAGAGGTATCAAGTGACCCCTCGTGGGATTGGAAGCGAGAGCAAGATAAATTGACTGAAACTATGAATAAACTTGATCGCAAGAGCAAGGATGCCTCCAGGCAAGTTGAAAAAGAAATTATGATTCGTAATCTTAACAGATGGCTACAAGAACATGAGGAAAATTTCAAACTAGCTATCCAAACAGACCTGTATAGAAACGACCCAGAATTGGAACAGAAATTAGGAAAGATTCAAAGTATCAGTGTAAGTGAATATCAAATGTACATTCCTTCGACAGGTAGCGACATTAGTTTTGATGTTAGATTTGAGAAATATCCTGAAGAAGTAGCTACTATAAACGTTCGCTTGCATTCCCAAGGGGAACAATCAGTTTTTAAGGATCCCTCAGTAGCTGCAACTATTAGTTTTGAAAGAGAACGTTTTGTTATAAAAACTGTGTACGACTCCAAGCTATTTCCAATTTTTAATCAAAGTCGATTTGGTAATAGTAATGGAGAAATATCTTATGAACTCCCAAAAGATTATGAAAATCAATTTTTAATTCCTTAACTTTCAAGCAAGCTATTATGCTTGCTTTATCTTTATGGCTTCAAGCCATAAGAGTAAGAACGACAAATCGATGCATGATAGAGGAGATTCAAGCTTATATCTTTTCCTTGTAGACATGGGATACTGATGTTTTCAAGTATAAAGGAGTAAAAACGATGCTAGCTATTTTTATTGATTCTATAGGTGACAAGTCAGGGACCTATAAGTTGTTAAGAAACCATTCATCCTTGCCTTTTTCTTTAATCCAATCCAGAATCAAAGATCATGACACGGTGATAGAAGTAGACATGTTAGATTTGGATGAATTGAAAAAGGTTAGAGAACTCATCCGTGAGTTGAGTGCTATTGGGACCAAGGTTACGATGAGGGATTCGACTGGTATTATCACCTTAGAAATAGTAAATAATCTTATTTCTACTTTTGAAGAGATTGCGGCAGAGAGAGAAGAACTGGATGCTCTGATGTTTGAAGAGGAAGAGTGAGTGCCACGTTTTTCAGTGGATCACCAAGTTAGTTTTTAGTAATAGAAGGAAAACTGATGAATGATAATAGAAATTTATTGCGCTTCTTACAGGAGTTGATGTACGGTCTTGTAGATCTTATCAGTGAGAAAGAATATCAGGAGTTTGTCCTTGATTCCTTAAAACTTTCAAAACAGGAGCTTGATAAAGAGAGTGATTTTTGCCCAGATATTTTATATAATCGACTGGAAAATATAGACGAGCAGGATATCTTGACATTTCAGGTATTGGATAAGAAAACCAATCCACTAGTATGGAACTGTATCGCTAATTTCTTTGTTTTAGTTTGTCACTATTCATATATTGCTTCGGAAGAAATCTACCTACCACAAACGATTGAAAGTGTCGACGAGGACATACTTGAGGTTCTTTCCTTAAGTTACAAACAAATTCTAGCTGAAAATAGGGAACTTATTTCACAAATAACTGGACCAGAATTAGAAGGATATCTAAAGGATGATCTCGTTAAAAACTACTTTGGACCACTATTTTTATCTGATGAGAACGAATAGGCCATTCGTTCAAGCATAGATCAGGAGAGGATATGCTTACTAGTTATTTTATGTTGATTTTTGCTGAGGCAATTGCGAATCGTATGGAAACAGAATATACTTCACATATTCGAACCGCCTTGGATGCATGTTGGAGTTTTTTGGAGAATAGAGATAAAAGGGGAGAGGAACTTTATCGCCTTTTAGATGATGGGACAGACTTCAGTGGAATATTTATCTACATGCAATTAGATGAAAATGAAGCGAATGGTCTCTTGTGGGACAACATTAGTTATGTAATAGGTGTGACTGCTAAAGAAGCTTTTGAGTTTGAAAATAAGAAAGAGCTTCCTTCTCCCTTAGAGAACATTGAACCAGAACTACTTGATGTCTTTATTGATAATTTAAAAGAAATCAGCATGGATCTTTATCATCACGTCGAAACAGTAAAAATTTTCATCAATAGAAATCCATACCCATCAAGAGAATCCGCCCTAAAAGAACTAGATAGACTGGGATTATTTAGATGATTTGATTAGAAGGTTTGGCGAAAAATCAAAAAGAACACCCCAGAAGTTAGAGTCTCATCTCTACTTTTGGGGTGTCGTTTATTTTCTATCCTTAAGCATTTTACAGTACCCACGTACGGATAGCATGGGCGACGCCGGATTCGTCGTTTGTTTTGGTGATGTATTTGGCGATTTTTTTGAGTTCTGGATTTCCATTTTCCATGACAACGGGGTTGCCAACGACTTCCAGCATGGCGCGGTCATTCTCTTCGTCACCGATCGCCATGGTTTCATCTTTGGTCAATCCGAGTTTTTCAGCTAGATGGGTAATAGCTGAACCCTTGTCTATATTCTTTTTAAGGAGTTCGAGGTAGAAAGGAGCAGATTTGTTGATGGAGTAGCGCTCGTAAAATTCTGCTGGTATCTTTTCAATCGCAGCATCGAGAATTTCCGGTTCATCGATAAACATACACTTGACGATTTCCTTGTCAGCCATTTCTTCAGGGGTGCGGTAGAAGATGGGCATGCTGACGAGGGTTGATTCGTGCACCGTGTACTTTCCGATATTGCGATTGGCAGTATAGATACCGTCCTTGGTAATAGCGTGCATGTGGACACCGAGCTTGCGACTGAGAAATTCCATATCCAGATAATCCTCATAGGTCAAGGATTCGCTGATAATCTCATGGGCAGTAGCAGTTTCTTGAACAAGGGCACCATTGAAGGTTACGACATAGTCACCCTCGTCTCTCAATTGCAAGTCGTCCAGAAGTTTGGCAACACCTGCGATAGGACGACCCGTTGCAATTACGACTTTGACACCAGCTTCTTTGGCATCTTGGATGGCAGAAAAGACTTCCGGAGTGATTTCCTTTTTACTGTTAACCAGGGTACCATCGATATCGACGGCGATTAGTTTAATACTCATAAATTTCCTCTATTCGTTCTTATTTGGGGTAAAATGATCGTTCTCAATCAAGTGTAAAAATTGCTGGGTAACGCTTGCGAAGATGCTGTTTTGGTCCAACATTTCTTTTGGAAAATAGAAACGATTGTCTCCGTGGCGGCTGCCAGCAAGAGATTGGACGATAGGAGACAGGCTAGAGAGTTCTGCCAGTTCACCATTTTTCTGTAGAATCTCAATCTGTGTCCGTGGATTTTCAGATTCGGGACGATAGATATCATAAGGGAGGTCAAAGTTCTTATGAATAGCAGTATAGTAGTCTGGATCAAAGCCGATTTCTTCAACCAGCTGTCTCATGGTTGCGAGTTGGTCTTGGTCTTTTTCTGAAAAAGTAATGGATTTAAAGACCTTGCGGTTGACAAAACGTTGTGACAAGTCGGCTAGTATCTTGTCAGGACTGGTCATCCAGAGTTGGAAGTAGGTATTCATCACGCCGTCATCAAGTGCCAGATAGTCAGATAGAGTAACTTTCTTTTCAAAAAAAGGTAGCAAATGTGGAGAAGTGCGTGCAAAGAAGTCCTTGTCTTCAGGATAGAGTTCCTTGGCGCGTTTGAGGAGATTTTGTAGGAGAACCTCCATGGCCCGTGTTGCTGGGTGGAAATAAACCTGCATATACATCTGGTAGCGACTGAGAACATAGTCTTCGATGGCGTGCATGCCATTGCGCTGAAAGGCGATACCATTTTCGACTGGACGAATGACTCGAAGGATGCGAGTCAGGTCAAATTCCCCATAAGATGCTCCTGTAAAATAAGAGTCGCGCAAGAGATAGTCCATGCGGTCTGCATCAATCTGACTGGAAATGAGCTGTACGACCTGTTTGTTAGGGTAGGTATGGTCGATGACACTAGCCACTTTTTCAGGAAAGTCTGGCGCTACTTGTAGCAGGACTTGGTGAATCTCTGTCTCAGGACTTTGGATAATTTCCTGAGTGATGGCTTCGTGGTCTGTATCAAAGAGATGTTCAAAAGTATGCGAGTAAGCACCATGCCCAAGGTCATGAAGGAGTGCAGCGGTCATAGTCAAGAGAGACTCAGCAGGATCCCATTCTTTAGGATATTTTTCTTCAAAAATCTCTGTGATGCGTCGTGCAATCTCATAGACCCCCAAACAGTGGGAAAAGCGACTGTGCTCCCCACCATGGAAGGTATAACTGGAAGTCCCTAGCTGTTTGATACGGCGAAGACGTTGAAATTCTTTTGTATTGATCAAGTCGTATATGACCTGATTATTGACGTGGATGTAGTTGTGAACTGGGTCACGGAATACTTTTTCATTCATATGACCATTATAGCAAAATCCTGCTCTTTTTGGTAAAATAGTAGGACAAGAGACATGAAAGAGGATTTGATGTGAAGATTCGGATGCGAAATAGGATTCAGTTTGATGAGCAGTTGGAAGTGATTGACCAGCTTTATGACGTTGAAGTGCGTGAAAAAGGGGATTATAGCTATCTGCTTTTTTATAATGAGGAAAAAGAAAAAGTGGTTCTCAAGTTTCATGGTCAAGAACTGGTGATGACCCGTTTTTCCAATCCGAAGACTATTATGAGATTTCTAAAGGATAGTGATAGTTTAGCCTATATTCCGACTCCAATGGGGATGCAGGAGTTTATCATTCAAACGAATCACTATGAACTGGATGGGCAAAAGATTGAGCTCGCCTATCAACTGCAAAATCAAGAGGGACACTCCTTTGCCAGCTATCAATTAGAAATTACTTGGGAATAAGAAAAAGGTTGGCGAATGCCAACCTTATTTGATATAGAGTTCTTGATTTTTTAGAACAATTTCACGCACACTTGCGAATTTCTTGAGTTTTTTAAGTTCTTCAGGATGGGTTACGAGAGTAATAACATAGCCCTCTTTACCCATGCGACCTGTACGGCCAGCGCGGTGGGTGTAAGTTTCCATATCTCTAGGGACGTCGAAGTTTACGACACATTCTAGGCTATCTATATCAATTCCACGAGCCAGAAGGTCAGTTGCAAGGAGCAGGGTTAGTTGCTTATCTTTAAACTTTTCTAAGATGACTTTTCGATATTTCACATTGACATCGCTAGCGAGGGAAACAGCTAAGATATCCCGATACTGTAGTTTTTCCTCCGCACTTCCAAGATCTGACAGGCTATTAAAGAAAACTAGTCCGCGGAAATCCTCAACATGAGCTAGTTTTCGTAGCATATCCACACGGTGACGTTGGTCTACCTGCATATAGAAGTGTTGGATGTTGTCCAGTTTTTGATCAGAGAGATCAATGGTGCGCGTGTTTGGTGCAATCTTCTCTTGGTCAAACTTGGTCGTCGCACTCATGTAGACGAGTTGGTGGTCACGAGGTGCGTAGTGAGTAATTTTCTCAACAAAGTGAATCTGAGAATCATCGAGTAATTGGTCAAATTCATCCAGGATGATGGTTTCCACATTCATCATCTTGATTTTTTTCAATTTAATCAACTCAAAGATACGGCCAGGTGTTCCAATCAGAATTTCTGGTCCTTTTTTGAGTCGTTCAATCTGGCGTTTCTGACTCGAACCTGATAAGAAGAGCTGAGCGGTCAAACCGATGGCTTCCGCCCACGTTTTACACACGTCAAAAATCTGTCCAGCAAGTTCTGTATTTGGTGCTAGGATCAAGAGTTGTTGGGCTTTTTTCTTTTGTAGTCTGAGAAGACTTGGGAGTAAATAAGCTAGCGTCTTACCAGTTCCTGTTGGGCTCACTCCCAGTATGTTTTCTCCAGCAAGGATGGGTTCAAATAGTTGAATTTGAATGGGAGTAAATTCCTGGAAACCGAGTTGGTCACTCAATTCCTGCCATTCAGTCGGTAGTTTGGTTTTCATTTTTCTGCCTCAAATCTAATGCCAGCAGTCTGGCGCATAGTATATAGTAGCTCATGAATAGAGCTTGCATCATCCAGCCAAGTCTGGTAGATCGTCTGGTCTGGTTGCTGGATCATCTGAGCAAACGCAGCAACTTCCTCAGTCATCGTATGAGGAGCCTGTTGGATAGGGAGTTGAACTTGATTTCCTTGGTGGTCGCTAAAAATAGCTGAGCGGACATGTTCAATCGTGTTAAGGGTCAAGGTTCCATCTGCTGTGTAAATCTCACAAGGAAGATTGGAAGTGATGTTTTTCCCAGCTTTGATATGAACTTGAAAGTCAGGGTAGAAGAGGATACCGTCTCCATTCAGGTCAATGCTATTGTCAAGCTGTTGAGCTTGATAAATCGCGTCTTGAGCCTTTCCAAAGAGGCGAATGGCAGCGTAGAGAGGATAAATCCCCAAATCCATAAGGGCTCCACCAGCAAAACGATCTGAAAAGACATTTGGCGTCTGTCCAGCCAATAAGTCAGGCATCTTGGAAGAATACTTGGCATAGTTGAAATCTGCTCCCCAAATTTGCTTGTCTGCCAAAAAATTCTTGATAGTGGTAAAGGCTTCCTCGTGGTAATTACGAGCTGCCTCAAAGATAAAACAGTGATTTTTCTTAGCTGTCTGTCTCAAATTCAGCCATTCTTGTGGCTGAGTGACAGCTGGCTTTTCAAGAATGACGTGCTTACCAGCAGACAAGGCAGCCCTGGCTTGAACAAAATGCAAGGAGTTTGGACTGGCGATATAGACTACATCAAAGGAAGACTTAAAGAAGTCTTCTAATTGATCAAAGAGTTGGATATTTTCATAGCGAGAAGCAAAGGTTGCGGCAGTTTCTCGTTTTCTAGAATAGACTGCAACCAGCTGGTATTCTCCGCTAGCATGGGCTGCTTCTATGAAATGATGGCTGATAGCCCCTGTTCCGATGATACCTAATTTAAGCATAAATACTCCTTTTCCGACTTCAAATCCTTCCTTCATTATAACATAGAAAAGAAGGACTATCCAACAGATGGTAAAAATTTTCAAATGGAGTACGCATTTCTTAGAGAAAGTGGTACAATATTTAGATAGGTAGATGAAATGAAAAGGGGGAGAAAATGAGATTATTACCAATAAGAAAAATATCACGTCAGTCTAAGCGACTAGCGCTTTTTTTGACTTTTTGTGCAGGATATGTCGATGCTTATACTTTTATCGTGCGAGGGAACACCCTTGTGGCTGGACAAACTGGGAATGTGGTTTTTCTTTCTGTAGGACTCATTCAGCAGAATGTCTCGGATGCCAGTGCCAAAGTAATGACCTTGTTGTCCTTTATGATGGGTGTCTTTTTTCTGACATTATATAAGGAAAAACTTCGAATTGTTAAAAAGCCGATTTTGTCCTTGATTCCTCTTGCAGTCCTGTCCCTAATTATAGGCTTTGTGCCGCAATCGGTTGATAATATCTATCTCGTACCGCCCTTAGCCTTTTGTATGGGACTGGTGACAACAGCCTTTGGAGAAGTGTCAGGGATTGCCTATAATAATGCTTTTATGACAGGGAATATCAAACGTACCATGTTGGCTTTTGGAGATTATTTCCGGACCAAGCATACGCCTTTCCTACGAGAGGGATTGATTTTTGTTAGCTTGCTTAGCAGTTTTGTCTTCGGAGTTGTTTTTTCAGCTTATTTGACGATTTACTATCAGGAGAAGACAATTCTAGGTGTTCCTCTTATGATGAGTATCTTTTACTTCAGTATGCTTTTTGCTTCTTGGAGAAAAAAAGGAAAGAAAAAGCTTAAATTTGATTGATTTCGCTTGTAAGAAAAAAGAAGATATGCTATACTTGAAGAGTTGACTATGCACAGTCCTGTGCAACCGCACGAACATCGTTTGCTCACATAGTGAGTATAAAGTGGTTCGTCCCACGATGCTAGGCGAGTCTTCACAAAAATACGGGGAAACCCTAAAAATCATAGGAGGTGCATAATGAGCACATACGCAATTATCAAAACTGGCGGAAAACAAGTTAAAGTTGAAGTTGGTCAAGCAATCTACGTTGAAAAATTGAACGTTGAAGCTGGTCAAGAAGTTACTTTTAACGAAGTTGTTCTTGTTGGTGGTGAAAACACTGTTGTCGGAACTCCACTTGTTGCTGGAGCTACTGTAGTTGGAACTGTTGAAAAACAAGGAAAACAAAAGAAAGTTGTTACTTACAAGTACAAACCTAAAAAAGGTAGCCACCGTAAACAAGGTCACCGTCAACCATATACAAAAGTTGTCATCAACGCAATCAACGCTTAATTTTAAGGAGAACACATGATACAAGCAGTCTTTGAGAGAGCCGAAGATGGCGAGCTGAGGAGTGCGGAAATTACTGGACACGCCGAAAGTGGCGAATACGGCTTAGATGTCGTGTGTGCATCGGTTTCTACGCTTGCCATTAACTTTGTCAATTCCATTGAGAAATTTGCAGGCTACGAACCAATCTTAGAATTAAACGAAGATGAAGGTGGCTATCTAAAGGTTGATATACCAGCGGATCTTCCTTCACACCAGAGAGAAATGACGCAGTTATTCTTCGAATCATTTTTCTTAGGTATGGCAAACTTATCGGAGAACTCTTCTGAGTTCGTCCAAACCAGAGTTATCACAGAAAACTAACACGGAGGAAAACATTATGTTAAAAATGACTCTTAACAACTTGCAACTTTTCGCCCACAAAAAAGGTGGAGGTTCTACATCAAACGGACGCGATTCACAAGCAAAACGTCTTGGAGCTAAAGCAGCTGACGGACAAACTGTAACAGGTGGATCAATCCTTTACCGTCAACGTGGTACACACATCTATCCAGGTGTAAACGTTGGACGTGGTGGAGACGATACTTTGTTCGCTAAAGTTGAAGGCGTAGTACGCTTTGAACGTAAAGGTCGCGATAAAAAACAAGTTTCTGTTTACCCAATCGCTAAATAAAAAGGTCCAGTGAACCTTTTTATCCCGAGCCTTGAAATGAAAAGGCGAGGAAGCTAGAAGTAGCATAAAATAAGGCTTTCCGAGTTTTCGGAGAGCCTATTTTTTTGTTTTGATACACATTTTGAATTTAATAGAGAATAGTTAGATTTAAACTTGCGATGGACACTTTTTTCTTTTTTGGAAAAGTTCTGAAATATGGTATAATGAACAGATAGAGAAGTTGGGGGTAAAAGATGAACATTCAACAATTACGCTATGTTGTGGCCATTGCCAATAGTGGTACTTTCCGTGAAGCTGCTGAAAAGATGTATGTTAGTCAGCCAAGTCTGTCTATTTCTGTGCGCGATTTGGAAAAAGAGCTGGGTTTTAAGATTTTCCGTCGGACGAGTTCGGGGACTTTTTTGACCCGTCGTGGTATGGAATTTTATGAGAAAGCGCAGGAATTGGTCAAAGGATTTGATGTTTTTCAAAATCAATATGCCAATCCTGAGGAAGAAAAGGATGAATTTTCCATTGCCAGCCAGCACTATGACTTCTTGCCACCAACGATTACGGCCTTTTCGGAACGTTATCCTGACTACAAGAACTTTCGTATTTTTGAGTCTACCACAGTTCAAATTTTAGACGAAGTGGCTCAAGGACATAGTGAGATTGGGATTATCTACCTCAACAATCAAAATAAAAAGGGCATCATGCAACGGGTTGAAAAGCTTGGTTTAGAAGTTATTGAACTAATTCCTTTCCAGACTCACATTTATCTTCGTGAAGGGCATCCTTTAGCACAGAAAGAGGAATTGGTCATGGAGGATTTAGCGGATTTACCAACAGTTCGTTTTACTCAGGAAAAGGATGAGTATCTATACTATTCAGAGAACTTTGTCGACACCAGCGCGAGCTCCCAGATGTTCAATGTGACCGACCGTGCTACTTTGAATGGTATTTTGGAGCGGACGGATGCTTACGCAACTGGATCTGGGTTTTTAGATAGTGACAGTGTTAATGGGATCACAGTCATTCGTCTCAAGGATAATCTAGATAACCACATGGTCTATGTCAAACGGGAAGAAGTGGAGCTTAGCCAAGCTGGTACTCTTTTCGTTGAGGTTATGCAAGAATATTTTGATCAAAAGAGGAAATCATGAAAAAAAGAGGAATAGTAGCAGTCATTGTACTGCTTTTGATTGGGCTGGATCAGTGGGTTAAAGCCTATGTTGTCCAGCAGATTCCACTGGGTGAAGTTCGTTCGTGGATCCCCAATCTCGTTAGCTTGACCTACCTGCAAAATCGTGGGGCAGCCTTCTCCATGCTGCAAGATCAGCAGTGGTTATTTGCTGTCATTACACTGGTCGTCATGGTAGGTGCCATTTGGTATCTACATAAACACATGGAGGATTCTCTCTGGTTGGTTTTTGGACTGACCTTGATAATCGCGGGAGGTCTGGGCAACTTTATCGACAGAATGAGTCAAGGTTTTGTGGTGGATATGTTTCACCTAGACTTTATCAACTTTGCGATTTTCAATGTTGCTGACAGCTATTTGACAGTTGGTGTGATTGTTTTATTGATTGCAATGCTTAAAGAGGAAGTAAATGGAAATAAAAATTGAAACTGGTGGGCAACGTCTAGACAAGGCTCTGTCAGATCTGACAGAATTGTCACGCAGTCTCGCGAATGAACAAATCAAGGCTGGACAAGTTTTGGTGAATGGGCAAGTAAAGAAAGCCAAATACACTGTCCAAGAGGGGGATATCGTCACCTACCATGTGCCAGAACCGGAGGTTTTAGAGTATGTGGCTGAGGATATTCCGCTAGAAATCGTCTACCAAGATGAGGATGTAGCCGTTGTTAACAAACCTCAAGGGATGGTGGTTCATCCCAGCGCCGGTCATACTAGCGGAACCTTGGTCAATGCCCTCATGTACCATATCAAGGACTTGTCAGGTATCAATGGGGTTCTCCGACCGGGTATTGTTCATCGCATAGACAAGGACACGTCTGGTCTCCTTATGATTGCTAAGAATGATGAGGCCCACTTAGCACTCGCTCAAGAACTCAAGGATAAGAAGTCTCTCCGCAAATACTGGGCGATTGTTCATGGCAATCTTCCCAATGATCGTGGTGTGATTGAAGCTCCGATTGGTCGTAGTGAAAAAGATCGTAAGAAACAGGCAGTGACTGCTAAAGGGAAGCCAGCAGTGACTCGTTTTCAAGTCTTGGAACGCTTTGGAGATTATAGTTTGCTAGAGTTGCAACTGGAAACAGGGCGTACTCACCAAATCCGTGTTCATATGGCTTATATTGGCCATCCAGTCGCTGGTGATGAAGTCTATGGTCCTCGTAAGACACTGAAGGGACATGGGCAATTTCTCCATGCTAAGACTCTAGGCTTTACTCATCCGAGAACAGGTGAAACCTTGGAGTTCACAGCAGATATTCCAGAGATTTTTAAAGAAACGCTGGAAAGATTGCGTAAAACTGAGAATAGATAAAAGAGTTGAGATGCCTTGTCTCAACCTTTTTCATTTCAAGTCTTTTCCATTTTAAAGTATTCATGTTATAATGGATAAATATGAAGAATCGGAGTGAGAATATGAAGTACAAACGAATCGTCTTTAAGGTAGGGACTTCCTCCTTGACAAATGAAGACGGGAGTTTATCAAGGAGTAAAGTAAAGGCAATTACCCAGCAATTGGCTATGCTACATGAAGCTGGACATGAGTTGATTTTAGTGTCATCTGGGGCAGTTGCCGCTGGATTTGGAGCTTTGGGTTTTAAAAAACGTCCGACCAAGATTGCAGATAAACAAGCTTCGGCTGCAGTTGGTCAGGGACTTTTGTTGGAGGAATACACAACCAACCTCCTCATGCGCCAGATCGTTTCTGCACAAATCTTGCTGACACAGGATGATTTTGTAGATAAGCGTCGCTATAAGAATGCCCACCAGGCCTTGTCTGTATTGCTTCATCGTGGTGCAATCCCCATCATCAACGAGAATGACAGTGTCGTTATTGATGAGCTCAAGGTGGGTGATAATGACACTCTGAGTGCCCAGGTAGCGGCGATGGTCCAAGCAGACCTTTTAGTTCTCTTGACGGATGTGGACGGTCTCTATACCGGAAATCCCAACTCAGATCCAACAGCCAAACGTTTGGAGAAAATCGAGACTATCAATCGTGAGATTATTGATATGGCTGGTGGAGCAGGTTCGTCAAACGGTACTGGGGGTATGTTGACAAAAATCAAAGCTGCAACTATTGCGACGGAGTCAGGTGTGCCAGTCTATATCTGCTCTTCCATGAAATCTGATGCCTTGATTGAAGCAGCGGAGGAGACCAAGGATGGTTCCTTCTTTGTTGCGCAAGAGAAGGGACTTCGTACCCAGAAACAATGGCTGGCCTTCTATGCTCAAAGTCAGGGAACGATTTGGGTAGATGGTGGAGCTGCAGAGGCACTTTCAAAAAACGGGAAAAGTCTCCTTTTATCGGGTGTGGTAGAAGTGGAAGGAAACTTCTCTTACCACGATATTGTAACAGTAGCAGATAAAGAAACAGGTCAATCTCTTGGAAAGGGACGTGTCCAATTTGGTGTCTCAGCCCTAGAAGATATGCTCCGTTCTCAAAAAGCTAAGGGAGTCTTGATTCACCGTGATGACTGGATTTCCATTACTCCTGAAATCCAGCTGCTCTTTACAGAATTTTAGAGGTGAACGATGGTAAGTACACAAGAACAATTTGAACAGGTACAGGCTGTTAAGAAATCTATCAATACTGCCAGCGAAGCAGTGAAAAACCAAGCCTTGCTAGCTATGGCTGATCACTTAGTGGCGGCTACTGAGGAGATTTTAGCGGCCAATGCCCTCGATATGGAAGCGGCCAAGGGAAAAATCTCAGATGTTTTGCTAGACCGTCTTTATTTGGATGCGGGACGTATAGAAGCGATGGCAAGAGGGATTCGTGAAGTGGTTGCTTTACCAGATCCTATTGGTGAGGTCCTAGAAACAAGTCAGCTTGAAAATGGCTTGGTTATTACTAAGAAGCGTGTGGCCATGGGGGTTATTGGTATTATCTATGAAAGCCGTCCAAATGTGACGTCTGATGCGGCTGCCTTGGCTCTCAAAAGTGGCAATGCGGTCGTTCTTCGTAGTGGCAAGGATGCCTATCAAACAGCTCATGCTATTGTCACAGCCTTAAAGAAGGGCTTGGAGACGACGATCATCCATCCAGAGGTGATTCAACTGGTGGAAGATACTAGTCGTGAAAGTAGCTATGCTATGATGAAGGCCAAGGGTTATCTAGACCTTCTTATTCCTCGTGGAGGTGCTGGCTTGATCAATGCCGTGGTTGAAAATGCTATCGTACCCGTTATCGAGACAGGAACTGGGATTGTACATGTCTATGTGGATAAGGATGCCGATGAAGACAAGGCTCTGTCTATCATTAACAATGCTAAAACCAGTCGTCCTTCTGTCTGCAATGCTATGGAGGTCTTGCTGGTTCATGAAGACAAGGCAGCACGTTTTCTTCCTCGCTTGGAGAAAGTGCTGGTTACAAGTCGGAAAGAAGCTGGACTGGAACCAATTCAATTCCGCTTGGATGAGAAAGCAAGTCAGTCTCTTTCAGGTCGAGCAGCTGAGGCACAAGACTTTGACACCGAGTTTTTAGACTATGTCCTAGCGGTTAAGGTTGTGAGTAGTTTAGAAGAAGCGGTTGCCCATATTGAAGCCCACAGTACCCATCATTCGGATGCCATTGTGACGGAAAATACTGAAGCTGCAGCTTACTTTACAGATCAAGTGGACTCTGCAGCGGTTTATGTCAATGCCTCGACTCGTTTCACTGATGGTGGCCAGTTTGGTCTTGGATGTGAGATGGGGATTTCTACTCAGAAACTGCATGCGCGTGGGCCTATGGGCTTGAAAGAGTTGACCAGCTACAAGTATGTGGTTACTGGTGACGGACAGATAAGGGAGTAAGAGATGAAGATTGGATTTATCGGTTTGGGAAATATGGGAGCTAGCTTGGCTAAGGCTGTTGTGCAGGCCAAGACGGGTGCTCAGATTCTCCTTGCCAATCGCAGTCAAGCGAAAGTAGATGCTTTCATCGCCAATTTCGGTGGTCAGGCTTCCAGCAATGACGAAATCTTCGCAGAAGCAGGTGTGATTTTTCTAGGAGTTAAGCCTGCTCAGTTTTCTGAACTGCTTTCTCACTATCAGACCATTCTTGAAAAACGAGAGAGTCTTCTTTTGATTTCCATGGCAGCTGGATTGACTTTAGAAAAACTAGCAAGTCTTATCCCAAGTCAACATCGAATTATTCGTATGATGCCAAATACCCCTGCTTCTATCGGGCAAGGAGTGATTAGTTATGCCTTGTCTCCTAATTGCAGGGCTGAGGACAGTGAGCTCTTTTGTAAGCTGTTAGCCAAGGCAGGTCTCTTTGTTGAACTTGGGGAAAGCTTAATTGATGCAGCGACAGGTCTTGCAGGTTGTGGGCCGGCATTTGTCTATCTCTTTATTGAGGCCTTAGCAGATGCGGGTGTACAGACAGGATTGCCACGAGAAACGGCATTGAAAATGGCGGCTCAAACAGTTGTCGGCGCTGGACAATTGGTCCTAGAAAGCCAAGAGCATCCTGGAGTATTGAAAGACCAAGTTTGTAGCCCAGGCGGTTCGACTATCGCTGGTGTAGCGAGCTTAGAAGCGCATGCTTTTCGGGGAACGGTCATGGATGCAGTTGGTCAAGCTTACAAACGAACACAAGAACTAGGTAAATAAGAGGTGGCTTTGACTGCCTCTTTTATGGTGCATGAAATGAGAAGACAAAAAGATTGTCACAAAAACCTATTTTTTTGATAGAATAGAAGGTAGTAAAAAAGAAATGAGTTAGACATGTCAAAAGGATTTTTAGTCTCTCTTGAGGGACCAGAGGGAGCAGGCAAGACCAGTGTTTTAGAGGCTCTACTCCCAATTTTAGAGGAAAACGGAGTAGAGGTGCTGACGACCCGTGAGCCAGGCGGAGTCTTGATTGGGGAGAAGATTCGGGAAGTGATTTTAGATCCAAGTCATACTCAGATGGATGCTAAGACAGAACTCCTTCTCTATATCGCCAGTCGCAGACAGCATTTGGTGGAAAAAGTTCTTCCAGCCCTTGAAGCTGGCAAGTTGGTCATTATGGACCGCTTCATCGATAGTTCTGTTGCTTATCAGGGATTTGGTCGTGGCTTGGACATTGAAGCCATTGACTGGCTCAATCATTTTGCTACAGATGGCCTCAAACCCGATTTGACACTTTATTTTGACATTGAGGTGGAAGAGGGACTGGCTCGCATTGCTGCTAATAGTGACCGGGAGGTCAATCGTTTGGACTTGGAAGGGTTGGACTTGCATAAAAAAGTCCGTCAAGGCTACCTTTCTCTTCTGGACAAAGAAGGAAATCGCATTGTCAAGATTGATGCTAGTCTCCCTTTGGAACAAGTTGTGGAAACTACCAAGGCTGTCTTGTTTGATAGAATGGGCTTGGATAAATGAAACAAGAACAACTAAAAGCTTGGCAGCCAGACCAGTTTGACCGCTTTGTCCGTATCCTAGAACAAGACCAGCTCAATCACGCCTATCTCTTTTCGGGTTTCTTTGGAAGCTTGGAAATGGCGCAGTTTTTGGCTAAGAGCCTCTTTTGTACGGATAAAGTAGGCGTTTTGCCATGTGAAAAATGTCGAAACTGCAAGCTAATTGAACAGGAAGAATTTCCCGATGTTACTTTAATCAAGCCAGTCAATCAGGTCATCAAGACAGAACGGATTCGGGAATTGGTGGGCCAGTTTTCTCAAGCAGGGATTGAAAGTCAGCAACAGGTTTTTATTATCGAGCAAGCTGAGAAAATGCATCCCAACGCGACCAATTCTCTGCTCAAGGTCATCGAAGAGCCCCAGAGTGAAGTTTACATTTTCTTCTTGACCAGCGATGAGGAAAAGATGTTGCCAACTATCCGTAGTCGGACCCAGATTTTCCATTTTAAAAAGCAAGAAGAAAAGCTCATCCATCAATTAGAACAAGCAGGTCTGGTCAAGAAAAAAGCGACTTTCTTAGCCCAGTTTTGTCAATCACGAGCTGAAGCTGAAAAGTTGGCAAATCAGGCTAGTTTTTGGACCTTGGTCGATGAGAGTGAACGCCTACTGACCTGGTTATTAGCCAAGAAAAAAGAAAGTTATCTCCAAGTTGCTAAATTAGCCAGCTTGGCAGATGATAAGGAAAAGCAGGATCAGGTCTTGCGAATCCTCGAAGTTCTCTGTGGGCAGGATCTCTTGCAAGCAAGGATTCGAAAGATTCTACAAGATTTGCTAGAAGCTAGAAAAATGTGGCAGGCCAATGTCAGCTTTCAAAATGCCATGGAATATCTGGTCTTGAAAGAAATATAAACTCATACTCTTCGAAAATCAAATTCAAACCACGTCAACGTCGCCTTGCCGTACTCAAGTACAGCCTGCGGCTAGTTTGCTCTTTGATTTTCATTGAGTATTAAAAATGAACGATATAGAAAGGAAAGGGCTGGTTTATGGACAAAAAAGAATTATTTGATGCGCTAGACGATTTTTCCCAACAGTTACTGGTGACCTTGGCCGATGTGGAAGCCATCAAGAAAAATCTCAAGAGCCTGGTAGAGGAAAATACAGCTCTTCGCTTGGAAAATAGTAAGTTGCGCGAACGCTTGGGCGAGGTGGAAGCAGATACACCCGTTAAGGCCAAGCATGTTCGTGAAAGCGTCCGCCGAATCTATAAAGACGGTTTTCACGTATGTAATGATTTTTATGGACAACGTCGCGAGCAGGACGAGGAATGTATGTTCTGTGATGAGTTGTTATATAGGGAGTAAGCATGCAGATTCAAAAAAGTTTTAAGGGACAATCTCCCTATGGCAAGCTTTACCTAGTAGCAACGCCGATTGGCAATCTAGATGATATGACCTTTCGTGCCATCCAGACCTTGAAAGAGGTGGACTGGATTGCTGCTGAGGACACGCGCAATACAGGGCTTCTGCTCAAGCATTTTGATATTTCGACCAAGCAAATCAGTTTTCATGAGCACAATGCCAAGGAAAAAATTCCTGATTTGATTGGTTTACTGAAAGCAGGACAAAGTATTGCTCAGGTTTCTGATGCGGGTCTGCCTAGTATCTCGGATCCTGGTCACGATTTAGTCAAGGCAGCCATTGAGGAAGAAATCGCAGTTGTTACCGTTCCAGGTGCCTCTGCAGGGATTTCTGCTTTGATTGCCAGTGGTTTGGCGCCGCAACCACATGTTTTTTATGGTTTCTTACCGAGAAAATCAGGTCAGCAAAAGCAATTTTTCAACTCAAAAAAAGACTATCCAGAAACTCAGATTTTCTACGAATCGCCTCACCGTGTGGCAGATACATTGGAAAATATGCTAGAAGTCTACGGTAACCGCTCGGTGGTCTTGGTCAGAGAATTGACCAAAATCTATGAAGAATACCAACGAGGAAAGATTTCAGAGCTACTAGAAAGCATAGCTGAAACGCCACTCAAGGGCGAATGCCTTCTCATCATTGAGGGTGCCAGTCAGGATGTGGAGGAAAAGGACGAGGAGGACTTGTTTTCAGATATCCAAGCACGCATCCAAGAAGGCATGAAGAAAAATCAAGCCATTAAGGAAGTTGCGAAACTCTACATGTGGAATAAAAGTCAACTCTATGCTGCCTACCACGACTGGGAAAAAAATCAAGAAAGTGATTAAACAGGGAAGTTTGCCATCTTCCCTTTTTTTGTTATACTAGTAGAAGAAAAATTAGAAAGATTTGTGGGTGTCAAACAGTCTAGTAGCTTGTTTTGATATGAACTTAGGTTCCACCCAAAGAGGTATTAGTGTCGTGTCTCAATCTTATATCAATGTTATCGGTGCTGGTTTGGCAGGTTCTGAAGCAGCTTACCAAATCGCAGAACGCGGTATTCCAGTTAAACTTTATGAAATGCGTGGGGTCAAGTCAACACCACAGCACAAAACAGACAATTTTGCTGAATTGGTTTGTTCCAATTCCTTACGTGGGGATGCTTTGACCAATGCAGTTGGGCTTCTCAAGGAAGAAATGCGTCGCTTGGGTTCTGTTATCTTGGAATCTGCTGAAGCTACACGTGTTCCTGCTGGTGGAGCCCTTGCGGTGGACCGTGATGGTTTCTCTCAAATGGTGACTGAAAAAGTGGCTAATCACCCCTTGATTGAAGTGGTTCGTGATGAAATTACAGAATTGCCGACTGATGTTATTACAGTTGTCGCTACTGGTCCTTTAACCAGCGATGCCCTAGCTGAAAAGATTCATGCCCTTAATGACGGTGATGGTTTCTATTTCTACGATGCGGCGGCGCCGATTATCGATGTCAATACCATCGATATGAGCAAGGTCTATCTCAAGTCTCGTTATGACAAGGGAGAAGCAGCCTACCTCAATGCCCCTATGACCAAGCAAGAATTTATGGATTTCCATGAAGCATTGATCAATGCGGAAGAAGCCCCGCTCAATTCGTTTGAAAAAGAAAAGTACTTTGAAGGTTGTATGCCTATCGAAGTCATGGCTAAGCGTGGCATTAAAACCATGCTTTATGGTCCGATGAAGCCAGTCGGTTTGGAGTATCCAGACGATTATACAGGCCCTCGTGACGGGGAGTTCAAAACACCGTATGCAGTTGTCCAGCTTCGTCAGGATAATGCGGCTGGTAGCCTCTACAATATCGTCGGTTTCCAGACCCACCTCAAATGGGGAGAACAAAAGCGTGTCTTCCAAATGATTCCAGGTCTTGAAAATGCGGAGTTTGTTCGCTATGGGGTCATGCACCGCAATTCTTACATGGATTCACCAAATCTTCTGGAGCAGACCTATCGTTCTAAGAAACAGCCAAACCTTTTCTTTGCTGGTCAAATGACGGGTGTAGAAGGCTATGTTGAGTCAGCAGCTTCAGGCTTGGTTGCAGGTATTAACGCAGCTCGTCTCTTTAAGGGTGAAAGTGAAGCTATCTTCCCAGAGACCACAGCGATTGGAAGTCTAGCTCATTACATCACTCATGCGGACAGCAAGCATTTCCAGCCCATGAATGTCAATTTTGGGATTATCAAGGAATTGGATGGCGAGCGTATCCGTGATAAGAAGGCTCGTTATGAAAAAATTGCAGAGCGTGCTCTTACCGACTTAGAGGAATTTTTAACAGTCTAATTTTTTTCAAAGAATTGCTCATGATACTATAAAAATCTTAGAAATTGTGATAAAATAGGTAGGATAAAAAAAGGAGAGTAAAAATGGCGAATCCCAAGTATAAACGTATTTTAATCAAGTTATCAGGTGAAGCCCTTGCCGGTGAACGTGGCGTAGGGATTGATATCCAAACAGTTCAAACAATCGCAAAAGAGATTCAAGAAGTTCATAGCTTAGGTATCGAAATTGCCCTTGTTATTGGTGGAGGAAATCTCTGGCGTGGGGAACCTGCTGCAGAAGCAGGAATGGACCGTGTTCAGGCAGATTACACTGGAATGCTTGGGACCGTGATGAATGCTCTTGTGATGGCAGATTCATTGCAACAAGTTGGTGTCGATACGCGTGTACAAACAGCCATTGCCATGCAACAAGTGGCAGAACCTTATGTACGTGGACGTGCCCTTCGTCACCTTGAAAAAGGCCGTATTGTTATCTTTGGTGCTGGAATTGGTTCACCTTACTTCTCAACAGATACAACAGCAGCCCTTCGTGCAGCTGAAATCGAAGCGGATGCCATTCTTATGGCTAAAAATGGCGTAGATGGTGTTTACAATGCCGATCCTAAGAAAGACAAGACAGCTGTTAAATTTGAAGAATTGACCCACCGTGACGTTATCAACAAAGGTCTTCGTATCATGGATTCAACAGCTTCAACCCTCTCTATGGACAACGACATTGACTTGGTTGTCTTTAACATGAACCAACCAGGCAACATCAAACGTGTCGTATTTGGTGAAAATATCGGAACAACAGTTTCAAACAATATCGAAGAAAAGGAATAAGAAAATTATGGCTAACGCAATTGTAGAAAAAGCTAAAGAGAGAATGACCCAGTCTCACCAATCACTTGCTCGTGAATTTGGAGGTATCCGTGCCGGTCGTGCCAACGCAAGCTTGCTAGACCGTATCCACGTAGAATACTATGGAGTTGAAACTCCTCTTAACCAAATCGCTTCAATTACTATTCCAGAAGCGCGTGTCTTGTTGGTAACACCATTTGACAAGTCTTCATTGAAAGACATCGAACGTGCCTTGAACGCTTCTGATCTTGGTATTACACCAGCTAATGACGGTTCTGTGATCCGCTTGGTTATCCCAGCTCTTACAGAAGAAACTCGTCGTGACCTTGCCAAAGAAGTGAAGAAGGTCGGTGAAAATGCTAAAGTGGCTGTCCGCAATATCCGTCGTGATGCTATGGATGAAGCTAAGAAACAAGAAAAAGCAAAAGAAATCACTGAAGACGAATTGAAGACTCTTGAAAAAGATATTCAAAAAGTAACAGACGATGCTGTGAAACACATCGACGACATGACTGCCAATAAAGAAAAAGAAATCTTGGAAGTCTAAAAATAAACAGAAAAACTCAGTTGGCATTGCTGGCTGAGTTTTATTCGAAAGAAGGAAATATGAATACAAATCTTGCAAGTTTTATCGTTGGACTCATCATCGATGAAAATGACCGTTTTTACTTTGTGCAAAAGGATGGTCAGACCTATGCTCTTGCTAAAGAAGAAGGTCAACATACAGTAGGGGATACGGTCAAAGGTTTTGCCTACACGGATATGAAGCAAAAACTCCGCTTGACCACTCAAGAAGTTACTGCGACTCAGGACCAATTTGGTTGGGGAACCGTAACAGAAGTTCGAAAGGACTTGGGTGTCTTTGTCGATACCGGTCTACCTGATAAGGAAATCGTTGTGTCACTCGATATCCTCCCTGAGCTCAAGGAACTCTGGCCTAAGAAAGGTGATAAACTTTACATCCGTCTTGAAGTGGACAAGAAAGACCGAATCTGGGGACTTTTGGCGTATCAGGAAGACTTCCAACGTCTGGCTCGTCCTGCTTACAACAACATGCAGAACCAAAACTGGCCAGCCATTGTTTACCGTCTCAAGCTGTCAGGAACATTTGTTTACCTACCAGAGAATAACATGCTTGGTTTCATTCACCCAAGTGAACGCTACGCAGAGCCACGTTTGGGGCAAGTGTTAGATGCGCGTGTCATCGGTTTCCGTGAAGTGGACCGTACTCTTAACCTCTCCCTCAAACCACGTTCTTTTGAAATGTTGGAAAATGATGCCCAGATGATTTTGACCTACTTGGAAAGCAATGGCGGTTTCATGACCTTGAATGATAAGTCATCTCCTGACGATATCAAGGCAACCTTTGGTATCTCTAAAGGTCAGTTCAAGAAAGCACTCGGTGGCTTGATGAAGGCTGGCAAAATCAAGCAAGACCAGTTTGGGACAGAGCTGATTTAGGGAGGCTTATGAGAAAATCATTTTATACTTGGCTCATGACTGAGCGTAATCCTAAAAGTGACAGCCCTAAAGCCATCTTGGCAGACCTTGCTTTTGAGGAGTCAGCCTTTCCAAAACACACGGATGATTTCGATGAGGTGAGTCGCTTTTTGGAGGAGCATGCCAGTTTCTCTTTTAACCTAGGAGATTTTGATGCCATCTGGCAAGAATACTTAGAACACTAGAGACAATGAGATGAGGCTAGTATTTTATTGTTCTCTTTGCTATAATAAAAAGAAATAAACGGATTAGAGAGGTTCTTTATTTGAAGGAACATTCAATAGACATTCAACTAAGTCACCCAGATGACTTGTTCCATCTTTTTGGTTCCAATGAGCGCCATCTTCGTTTGATGGAAGAAGAGCTCGATGTGGTGATTCATGCTCGTACGGAGATTGTGCAGGTTTTGGGAGAAGAGACTGCCTGTGAGGAAGCCCGTCAGGTTATCCAGGCTTTGATGGTCTTGGTAAATCGAGGAATGACCGTTGGCACGCCAGATGTGGTGACTGCGATTAGCATGGTCAAAAACGATGAAATCGACAAGTTTGTCGCCCTTTACGAAGAAGAAATTATCAAGGACAATACAGGGAAGCCGATCCGTGTCAAAACCTTAGGTCAAAAGCTTTATGTGGACAGTGTCAAACAGCATGATGTGACCTTTGGAATCGGACCAGCAGGGACAGGGAAGACCTTTCTTGCAGTGACCTTGGCAGTGACAGCCCTTAAACGTGGGCAAGTCAAGCGGATTATCCTTACTCGTCCAGCAGTGGAAGCAGGTGAGAGTCTAGGATTTCTTCCGGGTGATCTCAAGGAGAAGGTGGATCCTTATCTTCGACCTGTTTACGATGCTTTGTACCAGATTCTCGGGAAAGACCAAACGACCCGTCTCATGGAGCGTGAAATTATCGAAATCGCGCCCCTTGCCTATATGCGTGGTCGGACCTTGGATGATGCTTTTGTCATTTTAGATGAGGCACAAAATACGACCATCATGCAGATGAAGATGTTCCTGACTCGTTTAGGCTTTAATTCGAAGATGATTGTCAATGGAGATATCAGCCAGATTGACCTACCACGCAATGTTAAGTCCGGTTTGATTGATGCTCAAGAAAAGCTCAAGAACATTCACCAAATCGACTTTGTTCATTTTTCAGCCAAGGATGTGGTTCGCCATCCGGTTGTCGCTCAGATTATCCGAGCTTATGAACCAGCTCCAGTTAAGGTTGAAGAAAAGAACCAAGAAACAGAATAGCAAAAAAAGCAGTTCAGATGTGAACTGCTCTTTTTTAATGAGTGTATATCTTTAAACAAGTTCGTCGATTGACGTGTGATCTTTATCGAGACCTTGAGCAACTGGG
This sequence comes from Streptococcus sp. GMD3S, assembly GCF_000298695.2. Lineage (GTDB taxonomy): Bacteria > Bacillota > Bacilli > Lactobacillales > Streptococcaceae > Streptococcus. The sequence continues at coordinate 110,593 of NZ_AJRC02000003.1, forward strand.
AGGCTGGTCAAGTAACCTTGATAAGTGGTCACACCTTGACGCAAGCCTTCATCTTCAGCAATTGCTTGTGTGAATCCTTTGCCAGCCAGAGCTTCGATGTAAGGAAGAGTGACATTGGTTAGGGCGATAGTAGAAGTACGGGCAACTGCACCAGGGATATTGGCAACGGCATAGTGGAGGACACCGTGTTTTTCATAGACAGGTTCATCGTGCGTTGTCACACGGTCAGCTGTCTCGATAACGCCACCTTGGTCAACGGCAACGTCAACGATTACAGAGCCTGGACGCATTTGTTTGACCATCTCATCTGTCACCAATTTTGGTGCTTTGGCCCCAGGGATGAGAACTGCACCAATCACCACATCAGCATCTCTCACACTTGCTTCGATGTTGAATGAATTAGACATAAGAGTTTGGATTTGATTTCCAAAGACTTCTTCTAGAACTGAGAGACGTTTAGCACTGATATCTAAAATAGTCACTTGAGCACCAAGACCAAGGGCGATGCGGGCAGCATGTGTACCGACGACACCACCACCGATGATGGTTACTTTTCCTTTTGGAACACCTGGTACACCACCAAGTAAAACACCAGAGCCACCAGCTTGCTTAGTAAGGAAGTGAGCTCCGATTTGAACAGCCATACGACCTGCAACCTCACTCATAGGAACGAGGAGCGGCAGTTGTCCTTGATTGTCACGAACGGTTTCATAGGCAATTCCTGTTGTTTTTGCTGCTAACATAGCCTCTGCTAATTCTGGTGCAGCGGCCATGTGCAAGTAGGTGAAGAGGAAAAGATCGTCGCGCAAATAACCGTATTCAGAAGCTAGTGGTTCTTTTACTTTCACGACTAACTCGGCAGCCCATGCTTCTGCAGCAGTAGCGACAATCTCAGCTCCTTGCTTTTGATAGTCAGCATCAGTAAATCCTGAACCGAGACCAGCATTTGTTTCGATGAGGACACGATGTCCACGAGAAACTAAGCTATGAACACCAGCAGGTGTGAGGGCGACACGGTTTTCGTTATTTTTAATTTCTTTTGGGATTCCGATTAACATATAGATAACCTACCTTTCAATTGTCGGATTGTTTTGGTTGTCACATTCCATTCCATAAATCAAAAATGTGATGGTTTTATTGTATATGAAACCGCTTCAAAAATCAAGAAAAACTTGTCATTCAAATTTATTTATGCTAGACTAGTGAGAATCGAGCTCTAATGGAGGGAAAAGTATGGAATCAATATTTGTGAAATTTGCCCAGTATCCATCTATAGAAACGGAGCGTTTATTGCTCCGACCTGTAACTTTGGACGATGCAGAAGCTATGTTTGAGTATGCCTCAGACAGAGAAAATACACGCTATACTTTTCCAACAAATCAAAGCTTAGAAGAAACCAAGAACAACATCGCTCAGTTCTACTTGGCTAATCCCTTGGGACGGTGGGGAATCGAACTAAAAAGCAATGATCAGTTTATTGGAACTATTGATTTGCACAAGATTGATCCCATTCTCAAAAAAGCAGCTATTGGTTACATTATCAACCAAAAGTATTGGAATCAAGGATTGACGACAGAAGCCAATCGCGCCGTGATTGAGCTGGCTTTTGAGAAGATTGGAATGAACAAGTTGACCGCTCTTCATGACAAAGACAATCCCGCATCTGGCAAGGTCATGGAGAAATCTGGGATGCGTTTTTCCCACGAAGAACCCTATGCCAGAATGGATAATAAAGAACCAGGTCGAATGATCACAAGGGTTCATTATGTCTTGACTAAGGAAGACTATTTTGCAAATAAATAAGCAGTTGAAAAGAAATTTTCAACTGTTTTTTCTTTCACTTACGAATAATTTAAGAGAGGAGAAAATATGAAAGCAATTATCGAGAAAATCAAAGAGTATAAAATCCTTGTCATTTGTGCTGGTTTAGGTTTGGCCTTGGGCGGATTTTTCCTACTAAAGCCAACTTCACAAACATCTGTAAAAGAATCAAATTTGCAGGCTGAAGTCGCAGCTGTTTCAAAGGATTCATCGTCTGACAAAGAAGTGAAAAAGGAAGAAAAGGACGAGTCTCCTGAACAAGATTTGATTACGGTAGATGTCAAAGGTGCTGTTAAATCGCCAGGGATTTATGATTTACCAGTAGGGAGTCGTGTTCATGATGCCGTTCAGAAGGCGGGTGGATTGACAGAGGAAGCAGATAGTAAGTCGCTTAATCTAGCACAGAAAGTCAGTGACGAGGCTCTTGTCTATGTTCCAACTAAGGGAGAAGAAGCAGTGAGTCAGCAGACTGCCTCTGGAACGACTGCTTCGACAAGTAAAGATAAGAAGGTCAACCTAAATAAAGCTAGTCTGGAAGAACTCAAGCAGGTCAAAGGCTTGGGAGGAAAACGAGCCCAGGATATTATCGATCATCGTGAGGCAAATGGCAAGTTCAAGTCGGTTGATGAATTAAAGAAGGTTTCTGGTATTGGCGCTAAGACCATAGAAAAGCTAAAAGACTATGTTACAGTGGATTAAGAATTTCCCTATCCCCCTAATCTATCTGAGTTTCCTGTTGCTCTGGCTTTACTATGCCATTTTTGGAGTGTCCTATCTCGCACTGCTAGGTTTTGTTTTTTTGCTTGTCTGTCTCTTTTTCCAATTTCCTTGGAAATCGGCCGGTAAAGTTCTAGCGTTTTGTGGAGTTTTTGGTTTTTGGTTTTTGTTTCAAACTTGGCAACAGACACAAGCTAATCAAAACCTAGTGGATTCTGTTGAAAGGGTACGGATTTTACCAGATACCATCAAAGTCAATGGAGACAGTCTGTCCTTTCGGGGCAAGGCTGAGGGTCGCACCTTCCAAGTTTACTATAAACTCCAGTCTGAGGAGGAGAAAGAGCTCTTTCAGGCCTTAACAGACCTTCACGAGATAGAGATAGAAGGAAAACTTTCAGAGCCTGAAGGTCAGAGGAATTTTGGTGGCTTTGACTACCAAGCCTATCTGAAAACTCAGGGGATTTACCAAACTTTGACTATCAAGAGTATCCAGTCAATGAGAAAGATTAGCAGTTGGGATATAGGAGAAAATCTGTCCAGTTTACGTCGAAAGGCTGTAGTTTGGATCAAGATGCACTTTCCAGATCCTATGCGCAATTATATGACAGGTCTTCTTTTAGGACATTTGGACACGGACTTTGAGGAGATGAATGAGCTCTATTCCAGTCTTGGAATTATCCATCTCTTTGCCTTGTCGGGTATGCAGGTAGGCTTTTTCATGGATGCCTTTAAGAAACTCCTCTTGCGATTGGGCTTAACTCAAGAAAAGTTGAAGTGGCTAACTTATCCCTTTTCTCTTATCTATGCAGGTCTGACAGGATTTTCAGCATCTGTTATTCGCAGTCTCTTGCAAAAGTTACTAGCACAACATGGTATTAAGGGCTTGGATAATTTTGCCTTGACGGTCCTTGTCCTTTTTATCATTATGCCAAACTTTTTCCTAACTGCAGGAGGAGTCTTGTCCTGCGCTTATGCTTTTATCTTGACCATGACCAGCAAAGAAGGCGATGGGATCAAGGCTGTTGCCAGAGAAAGTTTGGTCATTTCTTTGGGAATATTGCCCATTCTATCCTTTTATTTTGCAGAATTTCAGCCTTGGTCTATCCTTTTGACCTTTGTCTTTTCCTTTCTGTTTGATGTGGTCTTCTTGCCGCTTTTGTCCATCTTATTCATTCTGTCCTTCGTTTACCCAGTCACTCAGTTTAACTTTGTCTTTGAGTGGTTGGAGGGCGTCATTCGCTTGCTATCGCAGCTGGCAAGTAGGCCCCTGGTCTTTGGTCAACCCAACGCATGGCTGTTGATTCTACTGTTAGTTTCATTAGCCTTGGTCTATGACATGAGGAAAAACATCAAAAGACTAGCAGGAGTCAGTCTTTTTATTGTGGGGCTCTTTTTCTTGACCAAGCATCCACTTGAAAATGAAATTACCATGCTAGATGTTGGGCAAGGGGAGAGTATTTTCCTACGGGATGTAACTGGTAAAACTATTCTCATAGATGTAGGAGGTAAGGCAGAATCTGACAAGAAAATCCAAGCTTGGCAGGAAAAGGCGACGACCAGCAATGCCCAGCGAAACTTGATTCCCTATCTTAAAAGTCGAGGAGTAGATAAGATTGACCAGCTAATTTTGACCAATACAGAGAAGGAACATGTCGGTGATTTGCTGGAGGTAACCAAGGCTTTCCATGTCGGGGAGATTTTAGTATCAAAAGGAAGTCTGACACAAAAGGAATTTGTAGCGGAACTACAAGCGACTCAAACCAAGGTGTGCAGTGTGACAGCAGGGGAGAACTTGCCAATTTTTGGCGGTTACTTAGAAGTCCTATCTCCAAGGAAGGTTGGATATGGGGATCGTGATGATTCCTTGGTTCTTTATGGAAAACTCTTGGATAAGAACTTCCTTTTTACTGGGAATTTGGGAAACAAGGGGGAGAAAGACTTGCTTCAGCAGTATCCTGACTTGCAGGTGGATGTCTTGAAAGCAGGCCAACATGGTGCTAAAACCTCATCAAATCCAGTTTTCCTAGAACAGCTCAAACCAGCGATTACTCTCATTTCAGTCGGAAAGAGCAATCGTACGAAACTCCCCCATCAGGAAACCTTGACACGAATGGAAAGTATCAAGAGTAAGATTTACCGAACTGACCAGCAAGGGGCTATCCGCTTTACAGGATGGAATAGTTGGAGAATTGAAACGGTTCGATAAAATAGACAAACTTTTCGAAAAATTGACTTTTTATCTTGACAAGGGATAGAAAACTTGGTATCATATAAAAGTTGAGAAAAGCAGAAGTGAGAGCTTCTCGCCTTGTGACATCAAGTTGCCTGGCCCTACGGATGAAAAGTTTCTAAGAAACGCTATCATAACGTGCGGGCTTGTATTATTACGAGTCCGCTATTGTTTTTCTCTAATAATAAAAAAGAGGTGAAAACCATAGCAAAGCAAGACTTATTCATCAATGATGAAATTCGTGTACGTGAAGTTCGCTTGATCGGTCTTGAGGGAGAACAGCTAGGCATCAAGCCACTCAGTGAAGCGCAAGCATTGGCTGATAGTGCAAATGTTGACTTAGTATTGATTCAACCCCAAGCAAAACCGCCTGTTGCTAAAATTATGGACTACGGTAAGTTCAAATTCGAGTACCAGAAAAAGCAAAAAGAACAACGTAAAAAACAAAGTGTTGTTACTGTGAAAGAAGTTCGTCTGAGTCCAACTATTGACAAGGGTGACTTTGACACAAAACTTCGCAATGCACGCAAGTTCCTTGAAAAAGGAAATAAAGTTAAGGTATCCATTCGCTTTAAAGGGCGTATGATCACCCATAAAGAGATTGGTGCAAAAGTTTTAGCCGAGTTTGCTGAAGCAACACAAGATATTGCGATCATCGAACAACGAGCTAAGATGGATGGACGCCAAATGTTCATGCAGTTGGCGCCAGCAACTGACAAAAAATAATTGTCAGAAAGTTAAATAAAGGAGAAAAAATCATGCCAAAACAAAAAACACACCGCGCATCAGCTAAACGTTTCAAACGTACAGGTTCTGGTGGACTTAAACGTTTCCGTGCTTACACTTCTCACCGTTTCCACGGAAAAACTAAGAAACAACGTCGTCATCTTCGTAAAGCATCTATGGTGCATTCAGGAGATTTCAAACGTATCAAAGCAATGCTTACTCGCTTGAAATAATAGCCTAACAGTAAGTAAACAATTCTAGGAAATATTTGGAGGAAATAAAACATGGCACGTGTTAAAGGTGGCGTTGTATCACGCAAACGTCGTAAACGTATTCTTAAATTAGCAAAAGGTTACTATGGAGCTAAACACATCTTGTTCCGTACTGCAAAAGAACAAGTAATGAACTCTTACTACTATGCATACCGTGACCGTCGTCAGAAAAAACGTGACTTCCGTAAATTGTGGATCACTCGTATCAATGCGGCAGCTCGTTTGAACGGACTTTCATACTCACAATTGATGCATGGTTTGAAATTGGCTGAAATCGAAGTTAACCGTAAAATGCTTGCTGACTTGGCTGTTAACGATGCAGCAGCTTTCACAGCTCTTGCAGATGCAGCTAAAGCAAAACTTGGTAAATAATGACAACTGTTTCATTCTTACTCTCGTGGTTTTTACCGCAAGAGTAGGGTGAAACTTTTTTATTTTCCATAAATGATTTTCTATTTTAGAGAGTAAATAACAGATTTTTTCAAAGAAAATAGGATATTTCTTGTATAATAGGAATATCTAAAAAAGATTTGGAGTTAGAAGAAGATGATAATAGGTATTGATTTAGGAACGACTAATTCTTTAGTAGGGGTTTATCAAGATGGCCAGGTCAAGTTGATTCCCAATGCTTTTGGTGAGTATTTGACTCCTTCTGTTGTGGCTTTAGATGACAATGATGAGATTATAGTTGGAAAAATTGCCAAGGAACGCTTGGTAACTCACCCAGATAAGACAGTTTCTCAGTTCAAGCGTTTTATGGGGACCAAACATGAGTTGACGTTAGGGAATCGAGCATATAAGGCTGAAGAATTGAGCTCTTTTATCATTCGAAAGTTGGTAGATGATGCAGAGACCTATCTTGGAGAAAAGGTCGAGGAAGTGATTGTCAGTGTTCCAGCCTATTTCAATGATGCTCAACGCTATGCGACCAAACTAGCAGGGAAATTTGCAGGCGTTCAGATTGATCGGATTATCAATGAACCCTCTGCAGCGGCTCTTGCTAAAAGATCTATGGTAAACCAAGAAGATCAATCCTTTATTGTAGTTGATTTTGGCGGTGGTACTCTTGACATTTCAGTTGTAGAGCTTTTTGATAACATTGTCGAAATCGTCTCGATCGCAGGGGACAATCGTTTGGGAGGAGAAGACTTCACTGCGGCTATTGCTGAGGAATTTTTAGTCTCCAATCAATTAACCAAGGATTCGATTTCCCGAGAATTTTATAGCAAAATTCTGGTGCAGGCTGAAAAGACTAAGCTAGAACTCAATAGTAAAGAAGAAGTGAAGATGACAGTTCTGGACCAAGAACAGGAATACACTTTAGACCTGACCTACCAGCGTTTTTATGAGCTTTGTCAACCTCTGCTAGCCCGTGTTAAGGCTGTTTTGGATCGTGCCTTGATGGATGCACGTTATAGCTATGTATCATCTGATAACTTTGTTCTTGTGGGGGGGACTTCGAAACTCCGCTTGGTTCAGGACTTTTTATCCTACTGTATCAATCAAGTTGTGCAGGTATCGGATGATCCTGATCGGATGATTGCGAGAGGTTGTGCACTTCTAGCAGGTATCAAAGAACGCCAGGGTGAGATACGAGATTTATTACTTTCTGATATTTGTCCTTTTACACTGGGGATTGAGATAGTTGGAGACCGTTTTTCGCCGATTATTGAGCGAAATTCTACCCTACCTGCTTCACGCATCGAGCAGTACTATACGGCTGAATTGGGACAGAGCCAAGTCAAGATAAAGGTCTATCAAGGTGAGATGATGAAGGCATCACAAAACCTGTTCCTAGGAGAATTAGAAGTTCCCGTCCCTGTGAATACTCGAGTAAATGAAAGTTTCACAGTTCGATTTACCTATGATTTAAATGGGATTTTGGATGTCGAAGTGAAAATTGATTCCACACAGGAAGTCTTTAGTCATGTTATTCTCCAAGATAGCATTACTCTGACAGAAAAGGAAATTAAGGCTAAGCAAGCAGAGTTGACTCGCTATAAGATCAATGCTCAAGAAACAGAGGTTTATCGTTTCTTGATTGAAAAAGCGAATCGTGTGTACAGTATGCTCTTGGGGAGAAGAAGAGATGAGCTAATGGCTGAAACTAGACGATTTGAAGAAGAGGTCAGTCAAGCATCTGTTTATCATTTGCCAAAACTTTATCAATCATTTTCAAACTATCTAGACTTCCTAGAGCGAGGACTGTAAAAGAGGAGACCTTATGAATATATGGGAAACTTTAGGGATAGAGCCAACGACTGACGTCAAGCTTATTAGAAGGCGTTATGCTGAACTGGTTCGGCTCTATCACCCAGAAGACCAACCAGAAATTTACCAAAAAATTGTTGAAGCGTATCAAAAAGCCTTGACTTATGCGAGATCTAGAAACACAAGACTAGAAAATAGTCTAAGAAAAGCGAGTGACTCTCAAGAAGCTACTAAACTTGAAGAAGAGGCGAATGAAAAACCTAACTCTAGTCTCAACTTTGAACACTTGACTGAAGAAACGAAGACTGAGAACGAAGAGTCTGAAACATCTAGTCTTGATTTCAGTGATTATCAGCAATCGACTGATAAAACCAGCAATTCTTTTAACTTTGAAACCTTTAAAGCGGAAGAGGATGAGCAAAATTCCACCCTTGACTTTAGTGACTATGATGAGGAAGTTCAGCTAAATGGAGATTCTGAAGAAAGAGCTAAGAATACCCTCAACTTTGAAACGTTTGGTGACGAAGAGAACCAAGGGCAAGAAGGAATAACAAGGTCTACTCTTGACTTTAGTGGTTATAATGAAGAAACTTATCTGATTCGAAATGCGATTGAAAGTATTGTTGGAAATGACGGTTATAACCAAGAGGAACAAGAGCATCTATGGCGTCAGTTCTTTCATCAGTATCAGTATGATATGGACATTGTTCAATCCGTTTTAGAGGAAATGGATGTTTATATTTTTAATAAACCAGAGCAATTCTCTATCCTCATTCCCTTGCTGGAAGATTATATACCTGACTTCCGACACTGGGGCTATTACTATAAATTGAAGTATTGGAAAGTTAAAAGAGCTATAGCAGAAGAGGAAGGCAGTTCGCTTGAAAGCGCACATGAAGCCACTGAAGAATTCTATTATTCTTATCAACTTTGCCAAGAAATTCTCCAAGATTTTAACAAAGCAAATCAATTGAGCTCCTGGATAGAGTTTTTCAAGCACCCTTATTTGGCCTTTATGGTCTTAGATCAAGTAAATCAGAATCGTCAGATAATCAAGAGTGTGCCCGTTTTAACCTATATCCTGGAAAAAAACCGACAAGTCATATTTGAAGAGGATTATCCACTCTTGAACGACTTGGCTGATTACTTAGAGGAAGTAAAAGAGGAGCTGGGAGAAAACGTTGACTTTAGTCATTACACTCTAGATAATCCGGATGAAGTTGAGGCAGCCTTCTATGAGTTGCTCCATGCTCACTATGAAGACGAGTATAAACTGTTACGTGATTGGCAATACCTTTTTGAATCAGTCAAAGATCACACGCTCCTACTTGATTTGTTAGAAAAGGTGGACGTCTATCCTTTAACCAATGCGAAAGTGTTAGCCCTTGTTTTCCAATTTGTGGAGCGTTATAGTGATGAGGAATCAAATCCTTACCTGAAGAAACTTCATTTCTGGAAGAGTATCCATTCTTATCCTTCAGTGGTAGAGGAGTATGCACTTAACAAAAAAGAAAATTTTGATTACTGGTACAATGAAGGTTATCTTTATATAGATAAGCTCACCAAGAGCGATGAAGATATCAATGATTGGGAAAAGTGGAGAAGCTACTTTAAAGGAAGACCACGCATTCTAACGATTTTGCTTCAACAAATCTATAAGGAGTACCATCGGTTTACAGATGGCAAGCTCTTGAGATATGTTTTGGCTCCTTTTCCTACTTCTAAAATGGCTCCCCAAATGATGACGGAGGAGACAGACCAGAAACTAGAAGAGATGACAGCTTATGCTTATGAACTTAGTCATCCAAAGGCCAAGCTCTCTTATTTGGATTGGAAAAAAAGACAGGTATTTAATAATAAGTTTCTTCAGATTTTCTCTGGTCTCTTTACGATTGTATGTTTGCTACTCAGTATTATAGAGCGACCTGGTTATAATTCATGGGTTCATGCGGGCATGTTTTCACTCTTTTACGTCTATATGCTAAAATTAAGGAAAACACCGATTGAGGAGGGAGTGACTGCTAGAGGAGAAAAACGGAAATTCTACTACAGTCCTCATCCATGGTTCCTATTAATCTTGTTATTAATCCTCGTCATTCCATCCTTACCATTTGGTCTCATTGGTGCCCTTATGTTCATTACATTTTTCAGCTTCATCGATGGTTTCCAAGTGAGTCAGGGGCTGAAGTGGGATTATTCTTTGGAGAAGCTGATTCCTATCGGTATCTTTCTTTCTGCTGGTTTTCTTTCTGCTTTGGTAAATCAAAGCCAGACTATTTCAGGAGTTGCAACAGCCTACTTCCATATTTTTGCAATCCTTGTGATTTGCTTGTCTTTTACAAGATTCAGTCCTGGATTTCCACCATCTCTGAAGAAAATTTTCATACCAGCAATCTTGGGAATCCTACTCTTTCAAACGTTGCCATATATTCACAGCCGTTTAGATATCTTTGATCCAACTATTCTACGAAATGAAACACTGGCTATAACTGTTATCCTCTTGTTAAATGGAATTGCCTTATCTTATTTTACAAAGGAACAAGGCTTCATGATTGGTGTGAAGAAGGTCTTTATGATTTATGGATTGCAGATCTTTATTTTCCTAAGAAGACTGTTCCGAATCCTATTTGCACCAAATTCAGTTTTCGGTAATAACTATCATTACAAAGACTTACTAATCATGAACAGCGAATTTACGTTCTACTTCCTCGAGGGACTTTTTGTCCTGATCATGCTTTTCCTTATTCGCAATATACGCAAGGAAAATCGTAAAAGTGCTGCTTAGAATGAAAGCGTAGAGAAGAGGACTCTGGTTCAAGTTTCTAGTAAATTTTCCTGAATAAAGGTATAATAGAACTATTAAAACGAAAGAGGTAATGAAAATGGCTTCAAAAATGCTACACACTTGCTTGCGAGTAGAAAACCTTGAAAAATCAATCGCTTTTTATCAAGATGCTTTTGGATTTAAAGAATTGCGTCGCAGAGATTTTCCAGATCATGCTTTCACCATTGTCTATCTAGGACTTGAGGGGGATGACTATGAGTTGGAGTTGACCTATAACTATGATCACGGTCCTTACGTGGTAGGAGATGGCTTCGCCCATATCGCCCTCAGTACACCTGACCTTGAGGCCCTACATCAAGAACATAGCGCTAAAGGCTATGAGGTGACAGCTCCTAATGGACTTCCAGGAACTCAACCAAACTATTACTTTGTCAAGGATCCTGACGGTTACAAGGTCGAAGTCATTCGTGAAAAATAATCCAGTGAAGTCAAGTAGAATGTTCGTTTTCTACTTGACTTTTTTTCTTTGAAAGAGTATACTAATACAAATTTAACCTTTAAGGGGAGTCCAGAGAGACTCACAAGGTGTCAGATAAAAGGGATAAGGGGACTCTCTGTGGAGACTTTTTAAGTGTGCGCATGAGTTCTAGCCTAACCCAACTGAGGCCTTGCATTAGCAAGGCCTTTTCTTTATCTGGTCCCCTTAAATTTAAGGAGGAAAAGTCATGAATCCCACATGTAAGAAGCGTTTGGGTGCCATTCGTTTGGAAACCATGAAGGTGGTCGCACAAGAGGAAATTGCGCCAGCAATCTTTGAATTAGTCCTAGAAGGGGAGATGGTTGAAGCCATGCGAGCCGGCCAATTTCTTCATCTGCGTGTGCCTGATGACGCCCATCTCTTGCGCCGCCCTATTTCAATTTCGTCTATTGACAAAGCAAACAAGCAGTGTCACCTTATTTATCGGATTGAGGGGGCTGGGACAGCTATTTTTTCAACCTTAAGTCAGGGAGATACTCTTGATGTGATGGGACCTCAGGGAAATGGTTTTGACTTGTCTGACCTAGACGACCAGAGTCAAGTCCTCCTCGTTGGTGGTGGGATTGGTGTTCCACCCTTGCTAGAAGTAGCCAAGGAATTGCATGCGCGTGGGGTGACAGTAGTGACAGTCCTCGGTTTTGCGACTAAGGATGCTGTTATTCTCGAAACCGAATTGGCCCGATATGGTCAGGTCTTTGTAACGACAGATGATGGTTCTTATGGCATCAAGGGAAATGTTTCTGTTGTTATCAATGATTTAGACAGTCAATTTGATGCGGTTTACTCATGTGGTGCTCCGGGAATGATGAAGTATATCAATCAAACCTTTTATGATCATCCAAGAGCCTATCTATCTCTAGAATCTCGTATGGCTTGTGGGATGGGAGCTTGCTATGCCTGCGTTCTAAAAGTGCCAGATAGTGAGACCGTCAGCCAACGCGTCTGTGAAGATGGCCCTGTTTTTCGCACAGGAACAGTTGTATTATAAGGAGAAAGTCATGACTAACAAACGTTTACAAGTTTCTCTACCGGGCTTGGATTTGAAAAATCCCATCATTCCAGCATCAGGCTGTTTTGGTTTCGGCCAAGAGTATGCCAAATACTATGATTTAGACCTTTTAGGCTCCATTATGATCAAGGCGACGACACTTGAACCCCGTTTTGGGAATCCTACTCCCAGGGTGGCAGAAACGCCTGCAGGTATGCTCAATGCAATCGGTTTACAAAATCCAGGTTTAGAAGCTGTTTTAGCTGAAAAGTTGCCTTGGCTGGAAAGAGAATATCCTTCGCTTCCCATCATCGCCAATGTAGCAGGCTTTTCAAAACAAGAGTACGCTGCCGTTTCTCAGGGGATTTCCAAGGCTACAAATGTAAAAGCTATCGAGCTCAATATCTCTTGTCCGAATGTGGATCACGGCAATCATGGACTTTTGATTGGGCAAGATCCTGACTTGGCTTATGAAGTGGTAAAGGCAGCTGTGGAAGCCTCTGATGTGCCAGTTTATGTTAAATTAACCCCTAGTGTAACGGATGTTGTCACCATCGCCAAAGCCGCAGAAGATGCAGGGGCAAGTGGCCTAACCATGATCAATACCCTTGTCGGTATGCGCTTTGACCTTAAAACCAGAAAACCAATCCTAGCCAATGGAACAGGTGGAATGTCTGGACCAGCAGTCTTTCCAGTAGCCCTCAAACTCATCCGCCAAGTCGCCCAAACAACCGACCTTCCCATCATTGGAATGGGAGGAGTGGATTCTGCTGAAGCAGCGCTAGAAATGTATCTGGCTGGTGCCTCTGCTATCGGAGTTGGAACAGCCAATTTTACCAATCCATATGCCTGTCCTGATATTATTGAAAATTTACCAAAAGTCATGGATAAATACGGCATTAGCAGTCTAGAAAATCTCCGTCAGGAAGTCAAAGCCAATCTGAGATAAGCTAGGTCTTCCTTATCGTCAACAAGAAATAGAATCTTCATCAATTTGTAATATTTCCGTCGATTAACTATGTTACAATAGGGTTTAGAAAACGTTATTGGAGCATTTAAATGAAACGATGGAAAGTGGCCCTAGTAAGTGCTGGCTTATTGGGGTGTTTTTTTACTGTAGTGGACACAGCAAAAGCAGAAGAGGGGACTTGGCAAGGAAAGACCTACCTCAAAGCAGACGGGAAACCAGCAACCAAGCAATGGCTTTTTGACCAAACGCATCAGAACTGGTTTTATCTTAAAGATAATGGTCAACGTGCAGAAAATGGCTGGTTGACAGTTGGTGGTAAAGATTACTATTTTAACGAAGCTGGAAAATTAGCTACGAAAACGTGGGTTGGCCAGTACTATGTGACTGAAAGTGGTGCTAAAGCAAAGGAACAGTGGGTATTTAATCAGGAAAAAGAATCCTGGTATTATCTAAAGTCTGATGGTCAGAAAGCTCAAAAAGAATGGATTCAACAAGGTCAAGAAAAATATTACCTTAAAGAAGACGGGAAAATGGCCAAAGATGAGTGGATCACTCAAGGTGAGAACCAGTACTACATCAATTCACAAGGTAAAATGCTGAAAAATGCTTGGCTTGGTAAAAGCTATATATCAGAAAATGGTAATAAGGTTAAACAAGCCTGGATTTATGATGACAACTATAGCAGTTGGTTCTACCTTCAACAAGATGGTACCTATGCTGAAAATAGGTGGTTAACTATAGATGGGAAGGACTACCATTTTAAATCAGGCGGTTATCTTTCTACTGAACGTTGGATTGATCGCTTCTATGTTGCGAAGAGTGGAGCTAAATTGAAATCGGAATGGCTCTTTGATAAGAATTATGATGCTTGGTTTTACTTGAAAGCTGACGGAACCTATGCCGAAAAAGGCTGGGAAACGATTAAAGAAAAAGATTACCATTTCAAATCAGGCGGTTATCTTTCTACCGAGCGCTGGATAGATCGCTTCTATGTTGCGAAGAGTGGAGCTAAATTGAAATCGGAATGGCTCTTTGACAAGAATTATAACTCTTGGTTTTACTTGAAAGCTGACGGAACCTATGCTGAAAAAGGTTGGCAAACCATCAAAGGCAAGGATTACCATTTCAAATCAGGCGGCTACCTCTCTATGGAAACTTGGATTGACCGCAGTTATGTGACGAGCAGTGGAGCAAAAGCTGGCAAAGGGTGGCTCTTTGACAAGAATTATAACTCTTGGTTCTATATCAACTCTGATGGAAATTATGCCAATAAAGAATGGCTCTGGGATAATGGTTACTACTATCTCAAATCTGGTGGTTATATGGCTGCGAGTGAGTGGGTATGGTACAAGAACAACTGGTTCTACCTCAAGTCAAATGGAAAGATGGCTGAGAAAGAATTAATCTACGATTCATCCGACCAATCATGGTATTACCTTAAATCAGGCGGTTATATGGCAAAAAATGAAACTGTGGATGGTCATACCTTGGATGCTTCTGGTAGATGGCATGTTGCGGATAAAACCAAATATTACAAAGTTAAACCAATCACTGCCTATGTCTATAGTGCATCTGGAGAAATCTTGAGTTACATTAACCAAGGAAGCATTGTTTCACTGGATAGCTCGACGCGAAAAGGCGGCCGACTTGCAGTTTCGATTTCTGGCTTGTCTGGCTATATGAATCAAAGTGATTTGACAGCAGTAGATGAAGGTAGCGAGTTTATCCCTCATTATACTAGTGATGGGAAATTCCTCTACCATGAACTCTCTCCATATACGAGTATCAAAGTAGCTCCACACACCTCTGCTATGGTTATTGGTAAGAAGTACTACTCAACTGATGGAGAGCACTTTGATGGCTTTACCATTAAAAATCCTTTCCTCTATAAAAACTTAAGAGAACCAAGTAATTATAGTGCAGCTGAATTGGATAAACTGTATTCGATGATGAACTTGCAGGATAGTCCTCTAGCAGGTAAAGGAGCGACTTTCAAAGAAGCTGAGGAACGCTACGGTGTCAATGCCCTTTACTTGATGGCACATAGCGCTCTTGAAAGTGCGTGGGGACGTAGTCAAATTGCCAGAGATAAGAACAACTTCTTTGGTATTGCTGCTTATGATACTAGCCCATATCTCTCAGCCAAGAGCTTTGATAATGTGGACAAAGGAATTCTTGGAGCGGCCAAGTGGATTCGTGAAAATTACATTGACTATGGTAGAGACCACCTTGGAAACAAGGCAACTGGAATGAATGTTCGCTATGCTTCCGATCCGTACTGGGGTGAGAAGATAGCCAGCATCATGATGACCATCAACAGCAAACTTGGTGGGAAAGACTAATCAAAAGAAATCAACGGTAACTACTGAGAAGTGGTTATCGTTTTTGTATATCTGGCAATAAGTTGATTCTATAGCTTTTTAAACTTGAAATTTTTAAAACAATATATTAAAATATAGAAGAGATTGCTTATAAATTAAGGAGTTTAAAATGAAGAAATCAATGATTGTTGGGCTTATTACTTTTATTGCTTTAGGTTTGGCAACAGGATACTATTTCTTATCCTATGTGCCTCATCAAGCTGTTGTAACTAAGTTTGAAGATGTAGTAAAGGATTTAAATGAAAAGAATAAAGAAGTTGAAGATCAAATAGCTGAGGCTGAAAAGGTTATTGAGAATAATGAAGAACCTCTTGATTCTAAGACATTGGAAGAATTGAAATCAACTATAAAGGATAGCAAAGATTCACTTCGTAAAGAACCAGAAATGGAGAAAGCGACTGCTAAGATTGAGAAGCAAATTGAAGAATTAAGTCAACCATTAGATTATAGTGAAACAAAAAAGAATTTGTCTGAAAAATTGACTCACTATCAAAATAGCATTCTTCAATTAAAACAAATTACAAATCCTTCTAGTTCTTTTATTGAAGAAAGACTCAAAGAAATTGAATCAATTACTGGAGTACAATCTGTTACGGAGGATAATGACCCTAATAAAAAATTAAATAAACAAGGAGGATATACAGCGTCTGTATATTTCGTTGACAAGCAAGTGAATGAATCTGTAGAAGGCTCAGATATTGTTCAAAAAGGTAATGATGCTGGTGGAAATATAGAAGTTTATAAGACAAAAGAAGATGCAGAAAAGCGCAATACTTATATTAGTGCTTTTGATGGAACTGCTTTAAATCCGGGATCCCACTATGTTTATGGAACCATATTAATTCGCACTTCGCACCATTTAACAGGAGCGCAACAGAAAGAACTGACTGAGAAAATCTACAATAAATTAATTGAACTGAAATAATTAAAAAATTGGATAGCTATTTGTTTTATTGAACTAAGATACAGTCAAAAAGCCGTTGGAAAACGGTTTTTTGTTATAATTAAATGAAGAATGTAGCATTAAAGGAGAACAACATGACTTTTGAAGAAATCCTGCCTGGGTTAAAGGACAAGAAAAAATATGTACGAACTGGTTGGGGAGGGGCTGAAAACTATGTCCAACTCTTTGACACTATCGAGCAAAACGGGGTTGCACTTGAAGTGACGCCTTATTTCCTCATCAACGTGTCTGGAGAAGGGGAAGGTTTTTCCATGTGGAGCCCGACACCTTGTGATGTTTTGGCGACGGATTGGGTAGAAGTGCATGACTAGACGTGTATTGATTACGGGAGTGAGTTCAGGGATTGGTCTGGCTCAAGCCCGACTCTTTTTAGAGAAGGGGTATCAAGTATATGGAGTGGACCAAGGTGAAAATCCACTCTTAGAGGGTGATTTCTACTTTTTACAGAGAGATTTGACCTTGGACTTGAAACCTGTTTTTGACTGGTGCCCTCGGGTGGATGTTTTGTGCAATACTGCAGGAGTTTTGGATGCTTACAAACCCTTATTGGAACAATCAGCGCAGGAAATTCAAGAGATTTTTGAAATCAACTACGTGACTCCTGTTGAGTTGACTCGGCATTATTTTACACAAATGTTGGAAAATAAAAAAGGAATCATCATCAATATGTGTTCGATTGCTTCAAGTCTAGCTGGCGGAGGTGGTCACGCCTATACCTCGTCTAAGCACGCCTTAGCTGGCTTTACCAAGCAGTTGGCTCTAGACTATGCTGAGACTGGTATTCAGGTCTTTGGGATTGCTCCAGGGGCAGTCAAGACAGCTATGACCGCTGCGGACTTTGAACCCGGTGGATTAGCAGACTGGGTAGCTAGTGAAACGCCAATCAAGCGCTGGATTGAGCCAGAGGAAGTAGCAGAGATTAGCCTTTTCTTAGCAAGTGGAAAAGCGAGCGCCATGCAAGGACAAATCCTGACCATTGATGGTGGTTGGAGTTTGAAGTAGGAGGAGTTGAATGGAAATCAAAAAACACTTTGGAGTCTATGCTGTTTGCTTTGAAAATGGGAAGTTACTCTGCATTGAAAAAACGAGAGGCCCTTATCAACATCGTTATGATCTACCTGGTGGTAGTCAGCAACTTGATGAAGGATTGACGGAAACGCTGATTAGAGAAGTTATGGAAGAGACGGGCTTTACTGTTAGAAACTACTCCAATCCTCGAATCTACGATGTTTTCGTCAGGGAAGAGTTAAAAAATTTTATGGTTCACCATATCATGGCATTTTATGATATTGAGGTCAACGAGAAGGAAGCTCAAGTTACGATTTCGGAAGTTGTCTCTGATGGTGCGAATGATTCGCTCGGATATGTTTGGATGGATATTCAAGAGATCACAGAAAAAAATGCTTCGCCCTTAGTCTTGAAGGTTAAGTCTGAATTATTAGGATTTCCAGAGCTGGACAAGACCTTGTATATGAATTGGAAGGTGAAGTAGGGGGATAATGGAACTATTTAAAACATGGAAGAAAAATATGGTTCTTTATGGTCTTAAATCTCAAATCGGAACTGTCTACCGAAACAGTGATAGGACAACAAGCTTTTATGATGTTGGAAATTTTCTATACCTAGCAGGGGAGTTGGATTCCAGATTTTGGGAAGATTTTGTTAGGAAATACGGTTTAGATTATAAGATTATTATTTCAGAAGATACTAATTGGCAAGATTTTCTACATCGGAAAGTGGAGCTAAATTCTTTTACTCGCTATTCTTTTAAAGATAAGGCAAATTTTCAAGTTGAATTTCTAAATGGTCTAGTTACTCACTTAGAGGAAGATTACAATATTGTGCCTATTGATAATCATATTTATAACTGCTTTTCTGAGGAAGAATGGTCACAAGATTTACAGGGGGATTTTGAGTCCTATCAGGATTTTGTTTTAAAGGGTGGATTTGGCTTTGTGATTCTTAAAAATAATGAACTGATTGCTGGGATTTCCTCAGGGTTAGTTTACCGTGGAGCAGTTGAAGTGGAAGTTGCAACTAGACCAAACGAACAAGGAAATGGATTTGCTAAAAAGCTTGGTGCTACAATGATTCTGGAGAGTTTAAATAGAGATATGTTTCCACTTTGGGATGCTCATAACGAGGCTTCCAAAAAAGTAGCAGAATTTTTAGGATATGAGTTATTTGAACCTTATGAAGCTTTTGAACTAGAGGAAGGTATCATATAATGATATCTGATATTGTATGTTTTAAGACGAGGTGAATGGCTATGCAAAACCAACTTGCTCTTAGTGGCGAACAAATTGTTGAAAAAGTTTACCCTCAATTATTGCATCATGTTGGTATGATTCGTGGGGAATATTTGTTGAGAGAGCTTAATCAAAACATCCTATTAGCAAGTTGTCAGCAATTTGTAAAAGATTATCTAGATACCATTTGCTCCTTGTACTCAGATGAAGAGGTTTGGTATCGTTTTTCAGAGTTAACAAATACAGAAGCTAATTGTTTAGAGGGGACTAAAGAGCATTTTGATGAAAATCATCCCTTGTTTGGTTATAGAGGAACTAGGCGCTTGCTGGCGTGTCCTGAAGAATTTCAGGCTGAAGCACATGTCGTTACAGAAGTTTATCAAACAAATCCCAATCTATCTGTTATTTTTCCTTTTATCAATGATGCTGAGCAGTTAAAACAAGCTATTAGAGTATTGCGTGAGCATGGTTTTACTGGAAAAGTCGG
Source organism: Streptococcus sp. GMD3S (assembly GCF_000298695.2). Taxonomy (GTDB): domain Bacteria; phylum Bacillota; class Bacilli; order Lactobacillales; family Streptococcaceae; genus Streptococcus. The sequence continues at coordinate 129,932 of NZ_AJRC02000003.1, forward strand.
CACAATGATTGAGTTACCGTCAGCTTATTTTGACTTGGACAGGATACTGGAAACTGGTATTTCAAAGATTGTAGTTGGAATGAATGATTTGACTTCTTTTGTTTTTGCGACTGTGAGAAATAGTCAATGGCATGATATGGAAAGTCCAATAATGTTAGATATGCTGAGAGATATGCAGGATAAAGCAAGGATGAAAAAGATTGACTTTGCTGTAGCAGGCTATCTGAATGCTTCTTTCATACAAAAAATGAATCAGACGGGTATCAAGTGTATTATCCACTACAGTTCTATTCCAGAGATTTTTAATTTAGAGATTGATCATCCAGACCATCTCAAACGTATAAAAGAAGTAAGTAAAAAATTACAAAGGAGCAAACTATGACACCGCAAGAAATGTGGAATATTTACAAGCAAATTAACCCCACGATTGGAGATGAGATAGATGCCTGGGCTTTTGGAGTGGAAGCAGATCTCTTGGCCGACTTGGTTCTAAGAGGCGAAAAGACTGCAACCGCCTCAGCTTACGACCTCTACGCACTAGAAGACGAACCTCTTCCACAAGAAGGGACCTTCGATGTCATTTTAGACAGTCAAGATCAGGCTGTCTGCATTGTCGAAATTACCAAGGTCTCCGTTCAGCCTTTTCATCAAGTTTCTGCCGACCATGCCTATAAGGAAGGGGAAGGTGACAAATCCCTAGCCTATTGGCGTCAGGTTCATGAGGATTTTTTCACCGAGTGGATGAGGGAAACCGGACTGACTTTTACTCCTGACAGCAAGGTTGTTTTAGAAGAATTTCGCAAAGTCTACCCACTCTAGACTGCAGAAGGAAGAAAGTTTTGGAAATCACCGTCCAATCCTTTTTTCTTAAGCAAAACATGATATAATAAGTTTGTTTGAAGAAGAGTAAAACTCTTAAACTTAGAATAGGAGAAAACTATGCAAGCAGTAGAACATTTTATTACGCAATTTGTTCCTGAACACTATGATTTATTTTTAGACTTGAGTCGTGAGACCAAGACCTTTTCTGGGAAGGTGACCATCACTGGTCAAGCACAGAGTGACCGTATTTCCCTTCACCAAAAAGACTTGGAAATCGCTTCTGTAGAAGTTGCGGGTCAAGCTCGTCCATTTACAGTTGACCATGACAATGAAGCCCTTCATATCGAATTGGCTGAGGCTGGTCAAGTTGAATTGGTCATTGCTTTTTCAGGAAAAATTACAGACAACATGACAGGGATTTACCCTTCTTACTACACAGTTGATGGTATCAAGAAGGAAGTCTTGTCTACTCAGTTTGAAAGCCATTTTGCGCGTGAAGCCTTCCCATGTGTGGATGAGCCTGAAGCCAAAGCAACTTTTGACCTCGCTCTACGTTTTGACCAAGCAGAAGGTGAAGTGGCCTTGTCAAATATGCCTGAAATCGATGTGGAAAACCGCAAGGAAACAGGCATCTGGAAGTTTGAAACGACACCTCGCATGTCTTCTTACTTGTTGGCTTTTGTCGCTGGTGATTTGCAAGGGGTGACCGCTAAAACTAAAAACGGTACCCTCGTAGGTGTTTACTCAACCAAAGCCCATCCACTATCTAACCTTGATTTCTCATTAGACATCGCCGTTCGCTCAATCGAGTTTTACGAAGATTACTACGGAGTTAAGTATCCAATTCCTCAATCGCTCCACATCGCCCTTCCTGACTTCTCAGCAGGTGCCATGGAAAACTGGGGTCTTGTGACTTACCGTGAAGTTTACTTGGTTGTGGATGAGAACTCAACCTTTGCTAGCCGTCAACAAGTTGCCCTAGTTGTAGCACATGAGTTGGCTCACCAATGGTTTGGAAACCTCGTGACTATGAAATGGTGGGATGACCTTTGGCTTAATGAAAGCTTCGCTAACATGATGGAATACGTCTGTGTGGATGCCATCGAGCCAAGTTGGAATATCTTTGAAGACTTCCAAACAGGTGGTGTTCCAGCTGCGCTTAAACGCGATGCGACGGATGGCGTTCAGTCTGTTCACGTTGAAGTTAAACACCCAGATGAAATCAATACCCTCTTTGATGGCGCTATCGTCTATGCCAAAGGAAGCCGTCTCATGCACATGCTTCGCCGTTGGCTCGGTGATGCGGATTTCGCTAAAGGCTTGCATGCTTACTTTGAAAAACACCAATACAGCAATACCATTGGTCGAGACCTTTGGAATGCTCTCGGACAAGCATCAGGACGTGATGTTGCAGCCTTCATGGATTCTTGGTTGGAACAACCTGGATACCCAGTTCTCACTGTCAAAGTTGAAAATGACGTCTTGAAGATTTCGCAAAAACAATTCTTCATCGGTGAGCATGAAGACAAGAACCGTCTCTGGGTGGTGCCACTCAACAGCAACTGGAAAGGCCTACCAGATACACTTGAAACTGAAAGCATCGAAATCCCTGGCTATGCCGCTCTTCTTGCTGAAAATAAAACAGCTCTTCGTCTTAACACTGAAAATACTGCCCACTACATTACAGACTATCAAGGAGACTTGTTAGATGCCGTTCTTGCTGAGCTAGAGACACTTGATAACACAAGCAAATTACAAATCGTTCAAGAACGCCGTTTGCTTGCTGAAGCGGGTCACATTTCTTATGCTGACTTGCTCCCAGTCCTTGATAAACTTTCTAAGGAAGAGTCTTACCTTGTTGTTTCAGCTGTTTCTCAAGTAATTTCTGCCCTTGAACGCTTTATTGATGAAGGTACAGAAGCTGAGAAAGCCTTTAACAGTCTGGTTGCTAAATTGGCTCGTCATAACTATGACCGTCTTGGCTTTGAAGCCAAAGACGGAGAATCAGATGAGGATGAATTGGTTCGTCAGTTGGCCGTTTCTATGATGATTCGCTCCAATGATGCAGAAGCTAGTCAAGTCGCTAGCCAAATCTTTGCAGCTCACAAGGAGAACCTTGCAGGACTTCCAGCAGCCATCCGTGCACAAGTTCTTATCAATGAAATGAAACACTATGAGACCAAGGACTTGGTCGCAACTTATCTGGACCTCTACACTCATGCGACGGATGCGGTCTTCAAACGCCAGTTGGCAGCTGCTCTAGCCTACAGTACAGATGCTGACAATATCCAAACCTTGATTCGTTCATGGAAGGACAAATTTGTGGTGAAACCACAAGACCTTTCTTCATGGTACCTCCAATTCCTCGGACACCAAACAACTCAAGAAACTGTTTGGGTATGGGCGCGTGAAAACTGGGATTGGATCAAGGCAGCTCTTGGTGGGGATATGAGCTTTGATAGCTTTGTCATCTTCCCATCACACATCTTTAAAACAGAAGAACGCTTGGCTGAGTATAAGGAATTCTTTGAACCGCAACTTTCTGACCTAGCTCTTAGCCGTAATATCCGCATGGGGATCAAGGATATCGCAGCGCGTGTTGACTTGATTAAGCGTGAGAAAGCAGCAGTCGAAGCTGTTGTAGCCCAATATGGCAAGGCTTAATTCGTTCAAAATGTAAACAAAAACTCAACTTTCTATCTTAAAAGAAGAGAGAGTTGAGTTTTTTTTAAGGCAATTTTGGTATAATAATCATAACAAGGAGGAGTTTCTGATGATAAAAATCTTATTAGTAGAAGATGACCTAGGTCTGTCAAACTCAGTATTTGACTTTTTGGATGATTTTGCAGATGTCATGCAGGTTTTTGATGGAGAAGAAGGGCTCTACGAAGCTGAAAGTGGCGTTTATGACTTGATTTTGCTTGACCTGATGTTGCCTGAAAAAAATGGTTTCCAAGTCTTGAAAGAGTTGCGAGAAAAAGGAATTACGACACCAGTTCTTATCATGACTGCCAAAGAGAGTTTGGATGACAAGGGACATGGTTTTGAGTTGGGAGCGGATGACTATCTCACCAAACCTTTCTACCTAGAAGAACTCAAAATGCGGATTCAAGCCCTTCTCAAGCGTTCAGGAAAGTTTAACGAAAATACCTTGACCTATGGGGATGTAGTCGTCAATCTTTCAACGAATGAAGTGAAGGTGGAAGACACGCCTGTGGAACTGCTCGGAAAAGAGTTTGAGTTATTGGTTTACTTCCTTCAAAATCAAAATGTTATTCTTCCCAAGACACAAATTTTTGACCGTCTATGGGGATTTGATAGCGATACGACTATTTCCGTTGTAGAAGTCTATGTTTCAAAAGTTCGTAAGAAACTGAAGGGTACAGCCTTTGCTGAAAATCTTCAAACCTTGCGTAGTGTCGGGTATATTTTAAAAGATGTTCAATAAATTAAAAAAAACATGGTATGCGGATGATTTTAGCTATTTCATTCGAAACTTTGGAGTGTTCACCTTGATTTTCTCTGCTATGACCTTGATTATCCTTCAGGTCATGCATTCGAGTCTCTACACCTCTGTAGATGAAAAACTACAAGCCCTTAGTAGTAGTCCCCAAGCGGTTATCCAGTTAGCCCTTAATCGGGCAACTGAAGAGGTCAAGGATATCCAACCCGCAACAGCGGATGCCAGCAAGGCTGAAATCAAGCCCAATGTCAGCTCCAATACGGAAGTCTTGCTCTTTGACAAAGATTTTAACCAACTCTTACTGGGCAATCGCTTTTTAGGTTTGGATAAGATCAAGCTGGACAAGAAAGAGTTGAATCATATTCGGCAAATCCAAGTTTTCAACAGCTATGGTCAGGAAGAAACCTATCGAATGGTCTTGATGGAAACCAACTCTTCCACCGTATCAAGTAATGTCAAATATGCGGCGGTTCTAATCAATACCAGCCAGCTTGAGCAAATCAGCCAAAAACACGAGCATTTAATTGTTGTAGTGATGGCGAGTTTCTGGCTCCTGTCTTTAATTGCCAGTGTTTACCTGGCACGTGTCAGTGTCAAACCGCTACTGGAAAGCATGCAAAAGCAGAAGTCCTTTGTTGAAAATGCGAGTCACGAACTGAGAACGCCTTTGGCCGTTTTACAAAATCGTTTAGAGAATCTCTTTCGAAAACCAGAGGCAACAATCATGGAATCCAGCGAAAGTATCGCTTCCAGTCTTGAAGAGGTTCGCAATATGCGTTTCCTCACGACCAATCTTCTCAACCTTGCACGTCGCGATGATGGAATCAAACCAGAAATAGCAGAAGTTTCTCCACAATTCTTTAAAACAACCTTTGCCAACTATGAGTTGATTGCTTCTGAAAATGATCGTGTTTTCAACTATGAAAATCGAATTTACCGTCCATTCATGACCGATCAGTTGCTCTTAAAACAACTCATGACTATCTTGTTTGATAATGCCATCAAGTATACTGAAGAAGATGGCAAGATTGAGTTTGTAGTTCATGCTACAGATCGCCACCTCTATCTTACAGTGACGGATAATGGAATTGGAATCTCAGCTGCCGATAAGAAGAAAATCTTTGACCGTTTTTATCGTGTAGACAAGGCAAGAACCCGTCAGAAAGGTGGTTTCGGCCTGGGACTATCTTTGGCCAAGCAAATCGTAGATGCCTTAAGAGGAACGATTACCGTAAAAGATAACAAACCTAGAGGAACAATTTTTGAAGTTAAGATTGCCATCCAATCTCCTTCAAAACGAAAGAATAAATAAAAAAGACAGTTATAGAACTGTCTTTTTAGATAACTAGAAAAGAGGTTGGTAGTAGTACCAACCTTTATTTTGAAAGTTTTCGTTTCATTATCTTTCTTTGAAGTTGTAAAAGTGCGAAGCTTGTTGCCATAGCAGCGATAAATGATAAAGCTGTATTTAATTTTAAGGCTAAAAAGATAAAGCTAAAAAGCACCATAAAAATACAGAAACAAGCGATATTTACAAAAAATAAAATCTCTTTTAGGTTAGGGCCGACTGGGGCTTCTGGTGTATAATCTTGATAAAGCGGAGTTTGATTTGATTCGGGAGCTTGTTCAAACTCATAAGCTTCTAGTTTTCTTGCGGACATGATTCTCTCCTTAACAGTACATAACTATTTTATCATTTTTTATGCAGAGAATTATTACAGATTTGTTACAAAACTACTAAAGTCTCTTATCATCTTCTAAGTCGCTCTCTTGACACCTACAAGGGAAAATGGTAGCATGGATGTTACACTTAAAACAGATGACCTAACCTTCTCTATTATAAATATACTGAGAAAGGAAAGGATAACTTATATAAATTGATAGCAAGCTGAGGCTTTTTCCTAAGATAATTTGTTGAGTTGCTACCTGGATACTTTTGAAGAGTATTGGTAGGAGTTGTTTTGAATGGATGATAAGACAGAGATTCTGTCTATTGGACTGGGTGGCTTTTAAACTACCTCTGGGAAAAGTAAAAGGAGATAAGCATGTATCTTGCTATCAAAGAGATATTACGAAACAAACTTCGATATAGTTTGATTCTAACTACCATTTTTCTTATCGCTTTTATGGTCTTTTTTATGACCAGTCTAGCTCTTGGTCTTGTGCGAAACAACCGAGCAGCTATTGATAATTGGAAAGCGACGGGTGTCGTTTTATCCGACTACGCAAATGATAATTTGACGGCATCCTTTATTCCTGAAAAGGACTACAAGGAAAAGAGTTCTGAAGAGGCTGCTCCATTGGGCTATATGTTCGCTGTGACCAATCTAGTCGATGGTAGTGAAAAGATCAACGTTTCCATCTTTGCTCAAGACTGGGACTCTTTTATCTCTCCTAGTTTGACGGAGGGTCGTTATCCTGAAAGAGATGATGAGGTTGTCGTGGATCAGTCTTTTGAGAACTATGGGATGAAGCTAGGTGATGCCATTCAGCTCAATGGAAGCGAGACAAGTTACAAGATTGTAGGCCTGACTCAAGGAAATAAATTTTTCACAGAGCCTGTTGTCTTTACGAGTCTGACAACTTATTGGACCTTACAAGGAACCTTGAAGGCCAATCGTTCCGTCTCTGCCTTGGTATTGAAAAATGACATAGAAGTGTCTGGCGATGGATTGAAACAGATTTCCATTCCAAAAATGATATCGAAAATTCCTGGTTACACACCTCAGGTTAATGTATTTTCAGGAATGATTCTTGCTATGATTGTCATTACAGGCTTGATTGTGGGAATTTTTGTTTATATCATTACCATCCAAAAACTAGGCCTTTATGGAATAATGCGGGCTCAGGGGATACAGATCAAAACCATTGTATGGTCTCTGTTCTGTCAAATCTTCCTCCTAGCTGGTATGGGGATTGCTTTAGCCTTGCTGGCAATCGGAGGAGTGATTTTAGTCTTACCAGCTACCTTCTTTTTCTATCCAAGTTGGATAGCCTACTCTGTCCTAAGCTTGGTAATTTCCTTGATGGCCCTTCTAGGTGGTGTCATTTCACTTCCACGCTTGCTAAAGGTAGACCCGATTACTGCGATTGCAGAATGATAAGGAGAATAGTATGACAGCATTGATTGAAATGAATCAAGTGACAAAAACCTACGGGGAAGGAAAGATGAGAGTCGTAGCCCTGCATGAGACGAATTTTCAGCTAAATGCGGGAGAGTTCGTAGCTATCGTCGGGCCTTCTGGCTCTGGAAAGACGACTTTTCTAACGACTCTAGGACAACTTCAGGGAGCATCGAGTGGAAAAATTTTGGTAAAGGGGAAGGAAACAGGCAGTTTGACGGAGAAGGAAAAAACAGATCTCCGTTTTAGAGAGTTTGGTTTCATTCTCCAGGCTTCAAACTTAATTCCTTTTCTAACGGTCAAGGAACAGCTGGATTTGATAGACAGACTAGATAAGGGAAAAAATAGTAAAAGTGACCGAAAAGAACTCTTTGACTTGTTGGATTTGGAAAAAGTTCAAAATCATTATCCCAAAGCTCTATCGGGTGGCGAACGTCAACGTGCCGCGATTGCTAGAGCGCTCTATAACAATCCAAGCATTGTGCTTGCAGATGAGCCGACAGCCAGTCTAGATACCGAGCGTGCTTACCAAGTAACGGAGATGCTGGCTGCCATTGCCCATGAACAAGGAAGAGGAGTTGTCATGATCACTCATGATACACGCCTTCTTGATAAGGTTGACCGTATTTATGTCATGAATGATGGCCACCTAGTTGAAGAAACACATGCATAAAATAGAGTGAATGGTACAAGTTACTGTTCACTTTTTTGATTGGAAAAGATAGAAACAAGTTTAACTTTTTGTGAAACTCCCAGTACCCATAGCTGATTTTTGAGAAATGTGGTATAATTTTTCTTATGGAAAAGATTATCATTACAGCAACTGCTGAAAGTATTGAACAAGTTGAACAGTTACTCGAAGCCGGCGTAGACCGTATCTATGTTGGTGAGAAAGATTTTGGACTTCGTCTGCCAACAACCTTTAGCTATGAAGAGTTACGCACCATCGCTAAGCTGGTTCATGAAGCAGGCAAGGAATTGATCGTTGCGGTCAATGCCCTTATGCACCAAGACATGATGGACCGTATCAAGCCCTTCCTAGACTTCTTGGAAGAAATTAAGACAGACTACATCACAGTTGGGGATGCAGGTGTCTTTTATGTGGTCAACCGTGATGGCTATTCCTTTAAGACCATCTACGATGCTTCAACCATGGTGACAAGCAGTCGTCAGATTAACTTCTGGGGTCAAAAGGCAGGCGCCTCTGAGGCTGTTTTGGCGCGTGAAATTCCATCTGCTGAACTCTTCAAGATGCCAGAGATTTTGGAAATTCCTGCTGAAGTATTGGTTTATGGAGCTAGTGTCATTCATCATTCTAAGCGTCCGCTCTTGCAAAACTACTATAACTTCACGCACATCGATGATGAAAAGACACGTAAACGTGACCTCTTCTTAGCAGAACCGAGTGACCCTGAGAGCCATTACTCTATCTTTGAAGACAATCATGGGACCCACATTTTTGCAAATAACGACCTTGATTTGATGACCAAATTGACAGAATTGGTGGAGCATGGTTTTACTCACTGGAAGCTAGAGGGGCTCTACACACCTGGTCAGAATTTTGTAGAAATTGCTAAACTCTTTATCCAAGCACGTGGCTTGATCCAAGAGGGCAACTTTAGCCATGACCAAGCCTTCTTGTTAGATGAGGAAGTGCGCAAGTTACACCCTAAAAACCGTTTCCTCGATACAGGATTCTATGATTACGATCCTGATATGGTTAAATAGGACACCAAAACCCGAAATAAAAATGTTCGGGTTTTTCCAGTGTATCCATGAAATAAAAACGGATACATGTTATAATAAAAATAGCTCTTTAATGGAGGTGTTTAAGTGGAGAATCTGAAAAAGATAGCAGGTATCAAGGCTGCTGAGTTTGTCAAGGATGGTATGGTTGTTGGACTCGGTACTGGATCAACTGCTTACTATTTCGTAGAAGAAATCGGTCGTCGGATTAAGGAAGAAGGTTTGCAGATTACTGCTGTAACGACTTCCAGTGTGACCAGTAAACAGGCTGAAGGTCTTAACATCCCGCTCAAGTCGATTGATCAAGTAGACTTTGTCGATGTGACGGTTGACGGGGCGGATGAAGTAGATAGTCAGTCCAACGGGATCAAAGGTGGTGGTGGTGCCCTTCTGATGGAGAAGGTTGTCGCAACGCCCTCAAAAGAATACATTTGGGTGGTCGATGAAAGCAAACTGGTAGAGAAACTAGGTGCTTTTAAATTGCCTGTAGAAGTGGTTCAGTATGGTGCAGAACAGGTCTTTCGTCGGTTTGAGCGAGCTGGCTACAAACCAAGTTTCCGTGAAAAAGACGGCCAACGTTTTGTGACCGATATGCAGAACTTTATCATTGACCTAGCCTTGGATGTCATTGAAGATCCGATTGCCTTCGGACAAGAATTGGACCATGTCGTTGGTGTCGTAGAGCATGGCTTGTTCAACCAAATGGTGGATAAGGTCATCGTAGCGGGACGAGATGGTGTTCAGATTTTAACTTCAAAAAAAGCAAACTAATCAAAAAAATAAGGAGACAGACTATGTCAAAATTTAATCGTATTCACTTGGTGGTACTGGATTCTGTGGGAATCGGTGCTGCACCAGATGCCAATAACTTTGTCAATGCAGGAGTTCCAGACGGAGCTTCTGACACACTGGGACACATTTCCAAAACAGTTGGTTTGAATGTGCCAAACATGGCCAAAATCGGTCTAGGAAATATTCCACGTGAAACTCCTCTAAAGACTGTACCAGCTGAAAGCAATCCAACAGGTTATGCAACAAAATTGGAAGAAGTTTCCCTTGGTAAAGATACCATGACTGGTCACTGGGAAATCATGGGACTCAACATTACCGAGCCTTTCGATACTTTCTGGAACGGATTCCCAGAAGAAATCCTGACAAAAATCGAAGAATTTTCAGGACGTAAGGTCATTCGTGAAGCCAACAAACCTTACTCAGGTACGGCTGTTATCGATGATTTCGGACCACGTCAAATGGAAACTGGAGAGTTGATTATCTATACTTCAGCTGACCCTGTTTTGCAAATTGCTGCCCACGAAGACATCATTCCTTTGGATGAATTGTACCGTATCTGTGAATACGCTCGTTCGATTACCCTTGAGCGTCCTGCCCTTTTAGGTCGTATCATTGCCCGTCCATATGTTGGTGAGCCAGGTAACTTCACTCGTACAGCAAATCGTCGTGACTTGGCCGTTTCTCCATTTGCTCCAACTGTTTTGGATAAATTGAACGAAGCTGGTATCGATACTTACGCTGTTGGTAAAATCAACGATATCTTTAACGGTGCTGGTATCAATCATGACATGGGCCACAACAAGTCAAACAGCCACGGAATTGATACATTATTGAAGACTATGGGACTTGCTGAGTTTGAAAAAGGATTCTCCTTCACAAACTTAGTTGACTTTGATGCCCTTTACGGCCACCGCCGCAATGCTCATGGTTACCGTGATTGCTTGCATGAGTTCGATGAGCGCTTGCCTGAAATTATCGCTGCCATGAGAGAGAACGACCTTCTCTTGATTACTGCGGACCATGGAAATGACCCAACTTATGCAGGAACAGACCATACTCGTGAATATATCCCACTTTTAGCTTACAGCCCTAGCTTTAAGGGAAATGGTGTCATTCCAGTTGGACATTTTGCAGATATCTCAGCAACAGTTGCGGATAACTTTGGTGTTGAAACTGCCATGATTGGTGAAAGTTTCTTAGATAAATTGGTATAAGATGACGCAATATGCTTTACTTGTTCGGGGCATTAATGTCGGTGGGAAAAATAAGGTTGTCATGGCGCAACTTCGTCAAGAACTGACAGAGTTGGGACTGGAAAAGCTTGAGACCTACATCAACAGTGGCAATATTTTCTTTACTTCGACAGACCCCAAAGCCCGATTGGTTGAAAAGTTAGAGGCTTTCTTTGAAGTCCATTATCCATTTATTCAGAGCTTTTCTTTGCTGAGTCAGGAAGATTATGAAGCAGAGCTGGAGAATCTGCCAGATTGGTGGACTAAAGACCTGGCTCGAAAAGATGTCCTCTTCTACACGGAGAGCTTGGATGTGGATCAAGTCATCGAGAAAGTGAACAGTTTGGAACTGAAAGATGAAGTGGTTCATTTTGGAAAACATGGGATTTTCTGGGGGAAATTTTCTGAAGAATCCTACTATGCAACTGCCTATCATAAGCACTTGCTCAAGATGCCTTTTTATCGCAACATCACCATTCGCAATGCAAAAACCTTTGACAAAATCGGTCAAATGCTAAAAAATAATAAAGGAGACACAGAATGACATTTTTAGATAAGATCAAAGAAACAGCTGCTTTCCTGAAAGAAAAAGGAATCCAAGCGCCTGAGTTTGGTTTAATCCTTGGATCAGGACTTGGAGAATTGGCAGAAGAAATCGAAAATCCAGTTGTAGTAGACTATGCAGATATTCCAAACTGGGGTCGTTCGACAGTAGTCGGACACGCTGGTAAATTGGTATATGGAGAACTTGCAGGTCGCAAGGTCTTGGCTCTTCAAGGTCGTTTCCATTTCTACGAAGGAAATCCTCTTGAAGTCGTGACTTTCCCAGTTCGTGTGATGAAAGTCTTGGGTTGCGAAGGTGTCATTGTAACCAATGCTGCTGGTGGTATTGGATTTGGTCCTGGTACCTTGATGGCTATCTCAGACCATATCAATATGACGGGGCAGAACCCATTGATGGGTGAAAACTTGGATGATTTTGGTCCACGTTTCCCAGATATGTCTAAAGCCTACACTCCAGAATATCGTGCTACTGCCCATGAAGTGGCTAAGAAACTTGGTATCAAGCTTGATGAAGGTGTCTATATTGGTGTAACAGGTCCGACTTATGAAACCCCAGCAGAAATTCGCGCCTATAAGACACTGGGAGCAGATGCAGTTGGTATGTCCACTGTTCCTGAAGTTATTGTTGCCGCCCACTCAGGCTTGAAAGTTCTCGGTATTTCATGTATCACGAACCATGCTGCTGGTTTCCAAGAAGAACTCAACCACGAAGAAGTTGTGGAAGTAACAGAACGTGTTAAAGGCGACTTCAAAGGCTTGCTGAAAGCTATTCTTGCTGAATTGTAATCATGTTAATAGAATTGAGGAGTATTTTTCGAAAAATCCCTTATAATTTTAGATTATTCATAGCAGTAATTCTGCAAGGAATAGTTTCGGGTTTATCTGGTATATTTCTCCATTATCTTTTAGAGATGGTGGAGGGGCTAGCTTTTGGTCAGTCAGAGCATCATAGTGGATTTCTGACAGATGGAGTTGCCTCCTCACGGATAGGACTAAGTTTAATAATCGTGGGTCTTAGCTCGTCCTTAGTCTGGTACTTCTTGCAAAAAGGGTCGAAGATTTATTCCATCAAAGCTCAGATGAAGGATGAGACTTCACAATACAAGCTTCATTTTTTAAGACAGCTATTTCATTCAATTTGGCAGATTATTGCAGTTGGAGGGGGAGCGCCTATTGGAAAAGAAGCTGCGCCACGAGAGATTGGAACCCTATTTGCAGGGCCAATTGGAAAAATATGTATACTGTCTATGAAGGATCGCATCTTTCTCCTTGCTTGTGGTGCTGGTGCTGGTTTAGCGGCTGTTTATCAGGTTCCATTAACAAGTGTTTTCTTCGTTTTTGAGACTCTAGGAATTACTTTATCTATCAAGCGATTTGTATTTGTCGGTTTGACTACCTATGTGTCAACCTATACAGCAGGATTGGTTATTTCAGATCATGCTCTCTACCAGATTCCAGCTATTGCATGGTCATTAAAGGAAGTGTGGATTGTCCCTTTATTACTTCTTTTCTTAACCCCCCTAGCTTGGCTTTTTGGTCGTTTAAGTAAAAAAGTGTCTTCAAACAGGATAAAAGATAAACGAATACTTCTCACATTGCCCTCAGCTTTTCTTTTTCTTGTTGGTCTGGCAAGTTACTTTCCACATCTACTTGGCAATGGACGCATGATGGCTCAGGAAATTTTAAATGATAGCAGTGGTCAAACAGTGCTTCTCATGTTTTTCCTAAAAGCAGTGGTCGTTCTTATTATCCTTTGGGCAGGGGCCTATGGTGGTACTCTTACGCCATCTTTTGCCTTGGGGATGGCTGGAGCTGCTCTCTTGGGCATGATTCTAGGTTTGGACAGTCAGCCAACCGTTTTACTTTTGGGATCTGTTTGCTTTTTATCTGTGACCTTGAGGGCGCCCATTTCTGCAACCGGATTAGTTATAGGTTTCACTGGGCTAGGTTTAGATTCTCTTCCGTATCTCTTAGTAACTGCTTTCCTAGCTTATGGTTTTGCAAAGGTGTTAGACCGTTTTCCTTGGGCTAGCATACTGTGTAAGATGTCAAAGAATAAAGTAATTAGGTAGGAAATACCCGTTTCTTCTAATCAAGGATTTATCTTAAAAGATTAAAAATTATTGTTAGTTTATCAATAACTGTTTTAAATAAAAATGTAGTAGGCTTATCGGAGTCATGATTGAATACGATTTTTCCTAGCTATGAAATATAAAAATAAATAAAGAAAGGTAGAGCGAAGTGTTCTAATTTGAACACGAGCGGAAAACTCGGAAAATAGATAATCTGATTGAGAAATCAGGATTTCTCGTCAGATTCCTAATTTTCAGTCGTTTTCTTGTCGCTCTCTAATCATCATAAAATAAAGAAAGGATGGGTAAACCGTATTTGCTGAACTGAATACGGGCGGAGAACTGTGTAAAAAAGATAAACTGTCTAGCATCTGCGATGCTTCGTCAGTTTCCTATTTTTACTTTGTTCTCTGTCGCCCTTTATATCTTAACTATGTCTATCCATATTGCTGCTCAGCAGGGTGAAATTGCTGATAAAATTCTTCTTCCGGGGGATCCTCTTCGTGCTAAGTTTATTGCGGAGAATTTCCTTGAAGATGCTGTTTGTTTTAACGAAGTTCGTAACATGTTTGGCTACACTGGTACTTACAAGGGCCACCGTGTATCTGTCATGGGAACTGGGATGGGGATGCCATCAATCTCTATCTATGCCCGTGAATTGATTGTAGACTACGGAGTGAAGAAATTGATCCGTGTCGGAACTGCTGGTTCCTTGAATGAGGATGTTCACGTTCGTGAATTGGTTTTGGCGCAAGCAGCTGCAACTAACTCAAACATCATCCGAAACGACTGGCCACAGTATGATTTTCCACAAATCGCTAGCTTTGATTTACTAGATAAGGCCTACCATATCGCCAAAGAACTCGGTATGACTACCCACGTTGGGAACGTTTTGTCGTCAGATGTCTTTTACTCAAACTACTTTGAAAAGAACATCGAGCTTGGTAAATGGGGAGTTAAGGCTGTGGAAATGGAAGCAGCAGCTCTTTACTATCTTGCTTCCCAACACCACGTTGATGCTCTTGCAATCATGACCATTTCTGATAGCTTGGTCAATCCAGATGAAGACACTACTGCAGAAGAACGCCAAAATACCTTCACTGATATGATGAAGGTTGGATTGGAAACCTTGATTGCAGAGTAATCAGAGAATAGCTTTTCAATTACATTAGCTACAAGAACTGTTGTAAGTGATTTATTTTCAATATCTTAGCAATGATAAAGAAAGAGTTGAAAATCCAACTATTGATTTTCAACTTTTTTAGAACCCAGCTTAAGGAGAAATGTGATGGATAAAATTGAACAATTACAAGACTTGATAGATCAAAGCCAACGGATTGTTTTCTTTGGAGGGGCAGGAGTGTCAACCGAGTCTAATATCCCAGATTTTCGTAGTTCAGATGGTGTTTATAGTCATCAGTTAGGCCGTCATTTTACGGCAGAGCAACTCGTTTCTCGGACCATGTTTGAGCGCTATCCAGAAGATTTTTTTGACTTTTATAAGAAATACCTGATTTATCCAGAAGCCAAGCCTAATGCTGCTCATACTTATCTAGCTGCTTTGGAAAAGACAGGTAAGCTAAAGGCTGTTGTGACACAAAATATCGATAGTCTTCATGAAATGGCTGGCTCTCAGAAGGTCTTTAAATTGCATGGGAGTGCGGACCGAAATTACTGCCTAGGTTGTCATCGTTTCTATGACTTAACTGCCTTTCTGGCCCTCGAGGGACCTGTTCCCAACTGCTTAGACTGTGGTAAGGTGGTCAAGCCTGACGTGACCTTGTATGAAGAATCACTTGACATGGATGTCTTTAGTCAAGCTGCACAAGCTATTCGGCAAGCAGACTTGCTGATTATTGGTGGGACTTCCTTGGTTGTTTATCCTGCAGCTAGCCTAGTAAACTATTTTTCTGGGACAAATCTGGTCCTTATCAATAAAACCAGTATTCCACAAGACAGCCAAGCTACATTGGTCATTGAAGGCAAGATTGGGGAAGTCTTTTCGAAATTGAGACAATAAAAGAATTTTAGAAGATAGCAACAAAATCTTGTTACTTGAAAGAGAAAACTATCTCATTTATTGGCCAAAATCTCGCTCTTTAAGAGTTACTAAAAACTGGCTGAGAAAATCAAAACACCTTCACTGATATGATGAAAGTCGGCTTGGAAACCTTGATTGCAGAGTGAAATGTAAAAGAAAATCCTGATTTCAAGTTGAATCAGGATTTTTTCATAGATGCGATTTTTTCTGGGTCTGGTGTAACGCGGAGGGTCTTTTGTCCTGTGTAGGTTACAAAGCCAGGTTTTCCACCAGTTGGTTTGTTGAGTTTCTTGACTTCAATCATATCCACTTGAACTAGATTTGACAAACGCCCTTTGGAGAAGTAGGCAGCTAGTTCAGCTGCATCTGTCTTGACTTCATCAGATGGATCAAGATTTCCTGAGATGACGACGTGGCTTCCAGGGATGTCCTTGGCATGGAACCAAAGTTCCTCCTTGCGGGCCATTTTAAAGGTCAACTCTTCATTTTGAAGATTGTTTCGACCGACATAGATGATGGTCTTGCCATCGCTCGCCAGATACTGTTCTGGTTTTTTGCGTTTCTGAATTTTCTCGCGTTGGCGTCTTCTAATGAAGCCTGTTTGGATCAATTCTTCACGGATTTCAGCGATTTCTTCCAGTCCAGCTTGGTTGAGTACGGTTTCGACACTTTCTAGATAAAGAATGGTGGCCTTGGTTTCTTCGATCAACTCAGTCAGGTATTTGACAGCTTCTTTGAGCTTCTGATAGCGTTTAAAGTAGCGTTGAGCATTCTGGCTGGGAGTCAAGGCCTTATCAAGCGCAATGGTGATAGGTTGGTTGGTGTAGTAGTTGTCCAAGGTAACCTGATCTTGGTCATTAGGCACTTGGTGGAGGAAGGTTGTCAGCAATTCCCCTTTTTGGCGAAATTCCTCAGCATTGTCTGTCGCTAGTAACTCTTTTTCTTGTTTTTTTAGCTTATGACGATTTTTTTGAAGTTCATTTTCAACACGGCGAATGAGCTCACTGGCTTGCTGTTTGACGCGATCGCGCTCTGCCTTATCTTTGTAATAGGTATCCAGAAGATCAGAGAGACTGGCAAAAGGCTCTCCCACCTGATTTGCAAAAGGAACTGGGCTGAAAGAAGTCTCCGTTAGGAAAGGCTTGGTTTCTTGCCCGAAGAAGTTTCGGAAAGTAGACAGTTTATCACTGACAAGAATGTTTTCCAATTCATTTGCCGTATCACGTCCTAGACCTTGAAAGAGACTTTGAAGATTTTTTGCTGTTAGTTCCTGTGTTTGCAGGATTTCAAAGAGCTTTTCATCCTTGACGGTAAATGGATTGAGAGACTCGGTGCTTGGTGGAGCGAGATAGGTCGATCCGGGGAGCAAGGTGCGGTAGCTATTTTGTGAAAAGCCAACGTGTTTAATAACTTCGAGGATTCTATGGCTGCTTTTATCCACGAGGAGAATATTACTGTGTTTGCCCATGATTTCGATAATCAAGGTAGCCTGAATATGGTCCCCAATCTCGTTTTTATTGGAAACGGTAATTTCCACAATACGGTCATTTTCGATTTGCTCGATCGACTCAATCAGGGCACCCTGCAAATACTTTCTCAAAACCATGATAAAAGTGGAAGGTTGGGCTGGATTTTCAAAGGTTGTTTGGGTCAGCTGGATGCGACCAAAAACGGGATGAGCAGAGAGGAGCAGGCGATGGCTTTGGCGATTGCTGCGGATTTGCAAGACCAACTCTTGTTCAAAAGGTTGATTGATTTTCTGGATGCGACCATTGACCAACTCTCTTCGCAATTCCTCAATCATGTGGTGTAAAAAAAATCCGTCAAATGACATCGTTCTCTCCTTGTGATTGTATTCCATAGTATTATATCAAAAAGGTAGAATAAAATCATGGAAATATGGTATAATAAAGCCAAGTAAAGAGAATCGAGAAGCACATGTATATTGAAATGGTAGATGAAACTGGTCAAGTTTCACAAGAAATCTTGCACCAAACCCAAGAAATTTTGGAATTTGCAGCCCAAAAAATAGGAAAAGAAGACAAGGAGATGGCAGTTACTTTTGTGACCAATGAGCGTAGTCACGAACTCAACCTCGAGTACCGTGATACAGATCGCCCGACAGATGTCATCAGCCTTGAATATAAACCGGAATTGGACATTACTTTTGACGAGGAAGATTTGCTTGAAAACCCTGAATTAGCAGAAATGATGTCTGAGTTCGATGCCTATATTGGGGAACTTTTCATCTCTATCGATAAAGCGCATGAGCAGGCTGAGGAATACGGTCACAGCTTTGAGCGTGAGATGGGCTTCTTGGCAGTACACGGCTTTTTACACATTAACAGCTACGATCACTACACTCCGGAAGAAGAAGCGGAGATGTTCGGTTTACAAGAAGAAATTTTGACAGCCTATGGACTCACAAGACAATAAACGAAAATGGAAAAATCGTGACCTGATATCCAGTTTAGAATTTGCTCTTACAGGAATTCTGACTGCTTTCAAGGAAGAACGTAATATGCGAAAACATGCAGTGACGGCTCTAGTAGTCATCCTTGCAGGTTTTGTTTTTCAGGTGTCACGAATCGAATGGCTCTTTCTCCTGATGAGCATTTTCTTGGTAGTAGCCTTTGAAATTATTAACTCTGCTATTGAAAATGTGGTGGATCTAGCCAGTCACTATCACTTTTCTATGTTGGCAAAGAAAGCCAAGGATATGGCAGCTGGTGCCGTACTTGTGGTTTCCCTTCTTGCTGCAGTGATTGGTGCACTTATCTTTCTCCCACGCATTTGGGATTTATTATTTTAAACAATAAGAGGAAATTATGACATTTAAATCTGGCTTTGTAGCTATTTTGGGACGTCCCAATGTTGGGAAGTCAACCTTTTTGAATCACGTCATGGGGCAAAAGATTGCCATTATGAGTGACAAGGCGCAGACAACGCGCAATAAAATCATGGGGATTTACACCACGGATAAGGAGCAAATCGTCTTTATCGACACGCCGGGGATTCACAAGCCTAAGACGGCTCTTGGAGATTTTATGGTGGAATCTGCCTACAGTACTCTGCGTGAAGTGGATACTGTTCTATTCATGGTGCCAGCTGATGAGCCACGTGGTAAGGGCGACGATATGATTATCGAGCGTCTGAAGGCTGCCAAGGTTCCAGTTATTTTGGTGGTCAATAAGATTGACAAGGTCCATCCAGACCAGCTTTTGACTCAGATTGATGACTTCCGTAACCAGATGGACTTTAAGGAGATTGTTCCGATCTCAGCCCTTCAGGGAAATAACGTTTCTCGTTTAATTGACATCCTCAGTGAAAATCTAGAGGAAGGTTTCCAGTATTTCCCATCTGATCAAATCACAGATCATCCTGAGCGTTTCTTGGTTTCAGAAATGATTCGTGAGAAAGTCTTGCACCTAACGCGTGAAGAAATCCCTCACTCAGTTGCAGTAGTGGTTGACTCTATGAAGCGTGATGAAGAGACCGACAAGGTTCATATCCGAGCAACCATCATGGTCGAGCGCGATAGCCAAAAAGGCATTATCATCGGAAAAGGTGGCGCCATGCTCAAGAAAATTGGGACCATGGCTCGTCGTGATATCGAACTCATGCTAGGAGACAAGGTCTTCCTAGAAACTTGGGTCAAGGTCAAGAAAAACTGGCGTGATAAAAAGCTAGATTTGGCTGATTTTGGTTATAATGAAAAAGAATACTAAGTAGAGGTGGGCTCATGCCTGCTTCTTGTTTTTACAGAAGGAGGATTTATGCCTGAATTACCAGAGGTTGAAACCGTTCGTCGTGGCTTAGAAAAATTGATTTTGGGAAAGAAGATTTCGAGTGTAGAGATTCGTTATCCCAAGATGGTCAAGACAGATTTGGACGAGTTTCAAAAGGAACTAAATGGCCAAGTAATTGAGTCCATGGGACGTCGTGGAAAATATTTGCTTTTTTACCTAACAGACAAGGTCTTGATTTCCCATCTGCGGATGGAGGGCAAGTATTTTTACTATCCAGACCAGGTTCCTGAACGCAAGCATGCCCATATTTTCATTCGGTTTGAAGATGGAGGCACGCTTGTTTATGAGGATGTACGCAAGTTTGGTACCATGGAACTGTTGACACCCGACCTTTTGGATGTCTACTTTATTTCTAAGAAACTAGGTCCTGAGCCAAGAGAGCAGGACTTTGATTTGCAGGTCTTTCAAGCTGCCCTAGCCAAATCTAAAAAGCCAATCAAATCCCACCTCCTAGACCAAACCTTGGTAGCTGGTCTTGGCAATATCTATGTGGATGAGGTCCTCTGGCGAGCTCAGGTTCATCCAGCTAGACCTTCCCAGACTTTGACGGCAGAAGAAGCGTCAGCTATTCATGACCAGACCATTGCTGTTTTGGGTCAGGCTGTTGAAAACGGGGGCTCAACTATTCGGACCTATACCAATGCCTTTGGGGAAGACGGAACCATGCAGGATTTCCATCAGGTCTATGATAAGACTGGGCAAGCGTGTTCCCGCTGTGGGACAATGATTGAGAAATTCCAGCTCGGTGGAAGGGGCACTCATTTTTGTCCTCAGTGTCAAAGGAGGGGCTGATGGGAAAAATCATCGGAATCACAGGAGGGATTGCTTCTGGTAAGTCAACTGTGACAAATTTCCTAAGAGAGCAAGGTTTTCAAGTGGTCGATGCTGACGCAGTCGTCCACCAACTACAGAAACCTGGTGGTCGTCTTTATCAGCTCTTAGTTCAGCACTTTGGGCAGGAAATTATCCTCGAAAATGGAGAACTCAATCGCCCTCTCCTAGCTAGTCTCATCTTTTCAAACCCTGAAGAACGAGAATGGTCTAAGCAAACCCAAGGAAAGATTATTCGTGAGGAATTGGCTGCACTGAGAGACCAGTTGACTCAGACAGAAACGGTTTTTTTCATGGATATTCCCCTACTTTTTGAACAGGACTACAGTGCTTGGTTTGATGAAACGTGGCTGGTCTATGTGGACCGTGATGTTCAGGTGGAACGTTTCATGAAACGGGATCATCTTTCTAAGGAAGTAGCAGAGTCCCGTTTGGCCGCCCAATGGTCTTTAGAAGAAAAGAAAAAATTGGCGAGCCATATATTAGACAATAATGGCAGTCGTGATCAGCTTGTGGCTCAAGTAGTGAAGTTACTTGAAGGAGGCGATAGCTGTGCAAGAGATTAGTTGGAAAGAGAATCTTCGTGTCGCCTGGTTTGGTAGTTTTCTAACGGGAGCTAGTATTTCCTTGGTCGTCCCTTTCATGCCTATCTTTGTAGAGCAGTTGGGAATTGAAGGGGATCAAGTTGCTTTTTATGCTGGATTAGCCATCTCAGTTTCGGCTGTTTCAGCAGCTCTAGTTTCTCCTATCTGGGGTATTCTTGCTGACAAGTACGGTCGAAAACCCATGATGATTCGAGCAGGTCTTGCCATGACCATTACGATGGGAGGTTTGGCCTTCGTGCCAAATATCTATTGGCTACTCTTTTTGCGCTTGCTCAATGGTGTATTTACTGGATTTGTCCCCAATGCAACAGCCTTGATTGCTAGTCAGGTACCTAAAGATAAGTCTGGAGCGGCTCTGGGGACTTTATCTACAGGTGTAGTTGCGGGAACACTGACGGGCCCCTTTGTTGGAGGCTTTATTGCTGAAATTTTTGGCATTCGTAATGTTTTTTTATTGGTAGGCGCTTTCTTATTTTTAGCTGCAATCCTAACTATTTTCTTTATCAAGGAAGATTTTCAGCCAGTTGCTAAGGAGAAGGCTATCCCAACGAAAGAAGTATTTTCTTCTTTCAAGTATCCTAGGCTCTTAGTAAACCTATTTTTGACGAGCTTTGTCATTCAATTTTCAGCTCAATCAATTGGTCCCATTCTAGCTCTCTATGTGCGGGACTTAGGGCAGTCCGAAAATCTCCTCTTTGTATCAGGATTAATCGTATCCAGCATGGGGTTTTCTAGCATGATGAGTGCTGGAATTCTAGGAAAACTTGGCGATAAGGTAGGGAATCAGAGATTGTTAGTTGCAGCGCAGATTTATTCCGTCATCATTTACCTTCTTTGTGCCCATGCAACCAGCCCCCTTCAACTTGGCTTGTATCGTTTTCTCTTTGGTTTGGGAACGGGAGCTCTCATACCAGGTGTCAATGCGCTTCTTAGCAAAATGACTCCAAAATCAGGTATTTCAAGGATTTTCGCCTTCAACCAAGTCTTTTTTTACCTTGGTGGAGTGATCGGACCTATGGCGGGATCCGCAGTTGCAGGATATTTGGGCTACCATGCTGTCTTTTATGCGACAGCAGCCTGTGTAGCTTTCAGTTGTTTATGTAACTTAGTGCAATTTAGATCATTATTAAAAGTAAAGGAAATCTAGTGCGAGTAAAAATCAATCTCAAGTGCTCCTCTTGTGGCAGCATGAATTATCTAACCAGTAAGAACTCCAAAACCCATCCAGACAAGATTGAGGTGTTAAAATATTGTCCAAAGGAAAGAAAAGTAACTTTACATCTTGAATCTAAGTAGAATTTATGGTAAAATAATAGGGATTTTAAGGAGTTTGATATGTATAACCTATTATTAACCATTTTATTAGTATTATCTGTTGTGATTGTGATTGCGATTTTCATGCAACCAACTAAGAACCAATCCAGCAATGTATTTGATGCCAGCTCAGGTGATTTGTTTGAACGTAGTAAAGCGCGTGGTTTTGAAGCTGTGATGCAACGTTTGACAGGTATTTTAGTCTTTTTCTGGCTAGCCATTGCCTTAGCATTGACAGTATTATCAAGTAGATAAGAAATGGGCGAGACTAGGTCTTAGCCTATTTTTATTTTGAATGATGTTTACTAAAGTTATCATTCAAAAAATTATAAAAATCTAGAAAGAAAACATGAAAGATAAAATTAAAGAATATTTGCAAGAGAAGGGGCGAGTGACGGTAAATGACCTGGCTCAGGCTCTCGGAAAGGATGGGTCCAAGGATTTCCGTGAGTTGATTAAAACCCTGTCTCTGATGGAAAGAAAGCACCAGATTCGATTTGGAGAAGATGGCAGCCTCACCTTGGACCAGAAGAAGAAACATGAAATCACCCTCAAAGGGGTTTTTCATGCCCATAAAAACGGCTTTGGCTTTGTTACTCTAGAAGGGGAAGAGGACGATCTTTTTGTAGGAAAAAACGATGTCAACTATGCCATTGATGGCGATACAGTTGAGGTGGTCATAAAGAAAGTTGCTGACCGCAACAAGGGAACTGCTGCAGAAGCCAAAATTATTGATATCTTAGAACACAGCCTGACAACCGTTGTCGGTCAAATTGTTCTGGATCAGGAAAAGCCCAAGTATGCTGGCTATATTCGTTCCAAAAATCAAAAAATCAGCCAACCGATTTATGTGAAGAAACCGGCTATCAAGTTGGAAGGTACTGAAGTTCTCAAGGTCTTTATTGACAAATACCCAAGTAAGAAACATGATTTCTTTGTCGCTAGTGTGCTAGACGTGGTGGGGCACTCGACTGATGCTGGGATTGACGTTCTTGAAGTCTTGGAATCCATGGATATTGTTTCAGAATTTCCAGAAGCTGTTCTCAAGGAAGCAGAAAGTGTGCCAGAAGCTCCGTCTCAAAAGGATATGGGAGGTCGTCTGGACCTGAGAGATGAAATCACCTTTACCATTGACGGTGCGGATGCCAAGGACTTAGACGACGCAGTACACATCAAGCCTTTAAAGAATGGCAATATCGAACTCGGAGTTCACATCGCAGATGTTTCCTACTATGTGACCGAGGGTTCTGCCCTTGACAAGGAAGCCCTTAACCGCGCGACTTCTGTCTATGTGACAGACCGAGTGGTTCCAATGCTTCCAGAGCGTTTGTCAAATGGCATCTGCTCTCTCAATCCTCAAGTAGATCGCTTGACCCAGTCTGCTATTATGGAAATTGATAAACATGGTCGTGTGGTTAATTACACCATTACCCAAACAGTTATTAAGACGAGCTTCCGTATGACCTATAGCGCTGTTAATGATATCCTAGCTGGCGATGAGGAAAAGAGACGAGAGTTTAAGAAAATTGTTCCAAGTATCGAGCTCATGGCCAAGCTTCATGAAAGGCTAGAAAGCATGCGTGAGAAGCGTGGTGCCCTTAACTTTGATACCAGCGAAGCTAAGATCTTGGTGGATAAAAAAGGCAAGCCTGTGGATATCGTTCTTCGCCAACGTGGTATTGCTGAGCGGATGATTGAGTCCTTCATGTTGATTGCTAATGAAACGGTTGCCGAGCACTTTAGCAAGTTGGATCTACCTTTCATCTATCGAATTCACGAGGAGCCCAAGGCTGAAAAAGTTCAGAAGTTTATTGATTACGCCTCTAGTTTTGGTTTACGAATTTATGGAACTGCCAGTGAGATTAGCCAAGAGGCTCTCCAAGACATCATGCGTGCTGTTGAGGGAGAACCCTATGCGGATGTATTGTCCATGATGCTTCTCCGTTCTATGCAACAGGCTCGCTATTCTGAGCACAATCACGGTCACTATGGACTAGCCGCTAACTATTACACTCACTTCACCAGTCCTATTCGCCGTTATCCAGACCTTCTAGTCCACCGTATGATTCGGGACTATGGTCGTTCTAAGGAAATAGCAGAGCATTTTGAACAAGTGATTCCAGAGATTGCAACCCAGTCTTCCAACCGTGAACGTCGTGCCATCGAGGCTGAGCGTGAAGTCGAAGCCATGAAAAAGGCTGAGTACATGGAAGAATATGTGGGTGAAGAGTACGACGCAGTTGTATCCAGCATCGTCAAATTCGGTCTCTTTGTTGAATTGCCAAATACAGTCGAAGGTTTGATTCACATTACCAATTTGTCTGAATTTTATCATTTCAACGAGCGAGATTTGACTCTCCGTGGAGAGAAATCAGGAACAACCTTCCGTGTGGGACAGCAAATTCGCATTCAAGTTGAAAGAGCCGATAAGATGACGGGAGAGATTGATTTCTCTTATATTCCAAGTGAGTTTGATGTCATCGAAAAAGGCTTGAAACAAGCTGGGCGCAAAGACAGAGGTCATGGTTCAAGTCGTCGTTCAGACAAGAAGGAAGACAAGAGAAAATCAGGACGCTCAAATGATAAGTACAAGCATTCACAAAAAGATAAAAAGAAAAAAGGCAAGAAACCTTTTTACAAAGAAGTAGCTAAGAAAGGAGCCAAGCATGGCAAAGGGCGAGGGAAAGGTCGTCGCACAAAATAAAAAGGCGCACCACGACTATACAATCGTTGATACGCTTGAAGCAGGAATGGTGCTGACAGGAACGGAAATCAAGAGCGTTCGAGCTGCTCGAATCAATCTCAAGGACGGCTTTGCCCAAGTAAAAAATGGGGAAGTCTGGCTGAGCAATGTTCATATCGCCCCTTACGAAGAGGGCAATATCTGGAACCAGGAACCAGAACGTCGTCGTAAACTTTTGCTCCATAAAAAACAAATTCAAAAATTGGAACAAGAGACCAAAGGGACAGGAATGACCCTTGTTCCCCTTAAAGTCTATATTAAAGATGGTTATGCTAAACTCCTTTTAGGACTTGCTAAAGGGAAACATGACTATGACAAACGGGAGTCTATCAAGCGTCGTGAACAAAACCGCGACATCGCGCGTGTGATGAAAGCTGTCAACCAGCGTTAAGAAGAGGAAGTAAAATGGAAAAATTAATTGCCTATAAACGGATGCCCTTGTGGAATAAACAAACCATGCCTGAAGCTGTTCAGCAAAAGCACAATACTAAAGTCGGCACTTGGGGAAAAATTACTGTGTTGAAAGGGGCTCTCAAGTTTATTGAGTTGACTGAAGATGGTGAGGTTCTAGCTGAACACCTCTTTGAGGCAGGGGCTGACAATCCCATGGCGCAACCGCAAGCCTGGCACCGAGTAGAGGCTGCAACAGACGATGTAGAGTGGTACTTGGAATTTTATTGTAAACCTGAGGATTATTTCCCTAAGAAATACCAGACTAATCCAGTCCATTCAGAGGTCCTAGAGGCTATGCAGACGGTGAAACCTGGAAGAGCCTTGGATTTGGGTTGTGGTCAGGGGCGTAACTCTCTCTTTCTCGCACAGAATGGTTTTGATGTGACAGCTGTGGATCAAAATGAATTGTCCCTTGAAATCTTGCAAAGCATTGTGGAACAAGAGGATCTAGACATGCCTGTCGGACTTTATGATATCAATTCTGCCAGTGTTAGCCAAGACTATGATTTTATCGTTTCAACAGTTGTTCTGATGTTCCTACAAGCGAACCGCATTCCAGCTATTATCCAAAATATGCAGGAGCACACCACGGTCGGTGGTTACAATCTTATCGTCTGTGCCATGGATACAGAGGATTATCCTTGCTCAATCAACTTCCCATTCACTTTTAAAGAAGGGGAGTTGGCGGACTACTACAAGGATTGGGAATTGATTAAGTACAATGAAAACCCAGGACATCTGCACCGTCGTGATGAAAATGGTAATCGCATTCAACTACGCTTTGCGACTATGCTAGCCAAGAAAATCAAGTAAATCAAATCTTTACAAGCGAATAGAAACCACTTTACAAGGTTTCTATTCATTTTTATTTGCGATGGTAGAGTGGGGAAGCAGGATTTTATGCTATACTAGAAGTAGGAAATGTGAGCAGTAGAGCTGTATTATTTTTCTCTCGGCTTGAGAAAGTGTAGATGATGGAGGTGGTCCAATGACGAGTCTTTTGGTGGAGCTGTATGATCGGCATGTATTGGAAAAGAATGTCTACCAAGCCTTTATCAGTGATTGTGACGAGATTCTTTTTCTATCTTTGACGAAAATAAGCAATGAAGAGAAGCTCTCTCTCCGTCAGTTTATCATGGAAGAGGTACCTCATATTCAACGAGTGACCTTTCGTCAGTTATCCTTAGAACAACTAGCAGACCAGTTAGATTATTGTCTAGCAGGCTATGACCAAGTCCTTCTCGATGTTTTTGGTGGGGATTCGCTACTAGCCTTATCTCTCTATCAATACGGCTTGGATCGGCAGCTCCCCATCGTTGCCATGGATGTCGAGCAGAGAAAACAATACAAGTGGGTAGCCGGTCAGTTAGAAAAAGAAGACATGGACATTCCAACCCTAAGCATCCAACAGTTGATAGCCTTGCGTGGTGGAAAAATGCTCAAATCAAAACGCCCTATCCACTCAGCTCAGCAAATTGCAGCCATCAAAAAGCTAGCCAGCTCTGCCATTGCCAATCCTGCCCACTGGTATCAAGTGACCCAATTTTTCTCTCTAGCTAAGACCAATGACCTGCATGCTGAGACAGAAAAGATACTGGAAAACAATGGCAGGTATTATCACTATCCAGAATCCCTCATCCCTTTACTTGTGGAAGCAGGGATGCTTTGTATTGAAAGCGAGGACAAGAAACGAGTAGCATACAGCTTTCCAAGTCAAGAAGCTCAAGTCTTTTGCCGCAATAAGGGACATATTTTAGAGGTATATCTCTATCTCTTGGCGCTTGAATCTCAGCTGTTTGATGAGTGCATGATAGGCGGTGAGATTGATTGGAATGGCATCTTTCCAGAGGCAGACAATGTTCAAAATGAGATTGATGTTATTCTGAGAAAGGGCCGCTCGATTACCTTTATCTCCTGCAAGATGACAGATTTATCAGTTGAAGCCATCAACGAACTAGAAGTCTATGCCAATCATTTTGCTGGGGAGAGTTGCCTCAAGTTGATTGTTTGTACGGGGAAAATCAATCCAGCTTATGCCAATCGCTGCCAAGAATACGGCGTGCTGGTCATTAGAAGTGAGCAGATTCCCAATCTCATTCCCATGCTAAAAAAATATTCTAAGAGACAAAAAAGATAAGAAATAATATTAAGAAAGGCTGGAATTCCAGTCTTTTTTTCTTCTTTTTCGAATAAATGAGAAAAGGAGGTAGCCCATGTTTGTAGCCAGAGATGCCAAGGGGAATTTGGTGAATGCCCTTGAAAAAGATGTGACCAAGCAAGCTTATACTTGTCCAGCCTGTGGGGGCAGACTACGATTACGCCAAGGACAGAGTATTCGAACGCACTTTGCCCATGAAAGGTTAAGGGATTGCATCGCTATTTTCGAGAATGAAAGTCCAGAACACATGGGCAACAAAGAGGCCCTTTATCATTGGGCCAAGAAGGACAATCAGGTCGCCTTGGAATATAGTCTGCCCGAGATTCAGCAGGTTGCGGATGTTCTCGTCAATGGGAAACTAGCACTAGAAGTTCAGTGCAGTCCCTTGTCTCAAAAGCTTTTAGGCGATAGAAGTCAAGGATACCGCAGCCAGGGCTATCAGGTTATCTGGCTACTGGGAGAAAAACTCTGGTTAAAAGAGCGATTAACACAATTGCAAAGGGGATTTCTCTATTTTAGTCAAAATATGGGTTTCTTTGTTTGGGAACTGGATCTCAAAAGGAAAATTTTGAGACTCAAATATCTTCTGCATCAGGACCTACGTGGCAAGCTTCATTTTCAGGTCAAAGAATTTCCCTATGGTCAAGGAAATCTCTTGGAAATTCTACGATTTCCTTATCAGAAACAAAAACTGCCTCGTTTTGCAGTTGTGCAAGATTCAACTATCTGTCACTACATTCGCCAGCAGTTGTACTATCAAACGCCCTACTGGATGAAAAAACAGGAGGAAGCTTATTATCAAGGAGACAATCTATTAAACCGTCAACTTGACGACTGGTATCCCCAGGTCAGACCGATAGCATCAGGTGATTTTTTGCAGATTGAAACGGATTTGGCTAGCTATTATAGAAATTTTCAGGCTTACTATCAAAAAAATCAGAAAAATAATCTCCAAAAGCTCTATCCACCAGCCTTTTATCACTTATATTTCTCAAAAAATGTGGTAAAATAGAAAGGATGGAGGAATCTTATGGTTTTACAACGACATGAAATAAATGAAAAAGATACATGGGATCTTTCAACAATCTACCCAACAGACCAGGCTTGGGAAGAAGCCTTGAAAGATTTAACTGAAAAAGTACAAACAGCGTCCCAGTATGAGGGGCATCTCTTGGATAGTGCAGACAGTTTGCTTGAGATTACAGAATTTTCACTTGATTTGGAACGCCAAGTTGAAAAGCTTTATGTCTATGCACATATGAAAAATGACCAGGACACGCGTGAAGCCAAGTATCAAGAGTACTATGCCAAGGCAATGACCCTATACAGTCAGTTAGAACAAGCCTTTTCATTCTATGAACCTGAGTTTATGGAGATTAGCGAAGAGCAGTATGCGGCCTTCCTAGAAGCTCAACCAAAACTCCAAGTTTACAAACACTTTTTTGACAAGCTCTTGCAAAAGAAAGACCATGTTCTTTCGCAACGTGAGGAAGAATTGCTTGCTGGAGCAGGAGAAATCTTTGGCGCTGCTAGTGAAACCTTCGCTATTTTGGACAATGCGGATATTAGCTTCCCATATGTCCTTGATGACGAAGGCAAGGAAGTGCAACTCTCACACGGTACTTACATCCATTTGATGGAGTCTAAAAACCGTGAAGTGCGTCGTGGTGCCTATGAAGCCCTTTATGCGACTTACGAGCAATTCCAACATACTTATGCTAAGACTTTGCAGACAAATGTTAAGGTGCAAAACTACCGAGCAAAAGTTCGCAACTATAAGAGTGCTCGCCATGCAGCCCTCGCAGCAAATTTTGTTCCAGAAAGTGTCTATGACAATCTAGTAGCAGCAGTTCGCAAGCATTTGCCGCTCTTGCATCGTTACCTAGAACTTCGTTCTAAAATCTTGGGTATTTCCGACCTCAAGATGTACGATGTCTACACACCGCTTTCGTCAGTAGATTATAGCTTTACCTACGAAGAAGCCTTGAAAAAAGCAGAAGAGGCCTTGGCGGTCTTGGGTGACGACTACTTGAGCCGTGTTAAACGTGCCTTCAGTGAGCGTTGGATTGATGTCTATGAAAACCAAGGCAAGCGTTCTGGTGCCTACTCTGGTGGTTCTTACGATACCAATGCCTTTATGCTTCTCAACTGGCAGGACAATCTAGACAATCTCTTTACCCTTGTCCATGAAACAGGTCACAGTATGCACTCTAGCTATACTCGAGAAACCCAACCTTATGTTTACGGAGATTACTCTATCTTCTTGGCTGAGATTGCCTCAACAACAAATGAAAATATCTTGACGGAGAAATTACTGGAAGAAGTAGAAGATGATGCAACTCGTTTTGCAATTCTCAATAACTTCCTAGATGGTTTCCGTGGAACAGTTTTCCGTCAAACTCAATTCGCTGAGTTTGAACATGCTATCCACCAAGCAGACCAAAATGGAGAAGTCTTGACAAGTGATTTCCTCAATAAACTCTACGCTGACTTGAACCAAGAGTACTATGGACTCAGCAAGGAAGACAATCCTCAGATCCAATACGAGTGGGCACGCATTCCTCACTTCTACTATAACTACTATGTTTATCAGTATTCAACTGGTTTTGCAGCTGCTTCAGCCTTAGCTGAAAAGATTGTCCATGGTAGTCAAGAAGATCGTGACCGCTATATCGACTACCTCAAGGCAGGTAAGTCAGACTATCCACTCAATGTCATGAGAAAAGCGGGAGTGGATATGGAGAAGGAAGACTATCTCAACGATGCCTTTGCAGTCTTTGAACGTCGCTTGAACGAGTTTGAAGCCCTTGTTGAAAAATTGGGACTAGCTTAAGATGGTAGAGTCTTATAGTAAAAATGCCAATCACAATATGCGTCGGCCCGTCGTCAAGGAAGAAATCGTTGAACTCATGCGCCAGCGTCAAAAGCAGGTGACAGGTTCTTTGAAAGAATTGGAGACCTTTGCTCGCAAGGAGAACATTCCCATCATTCCCCATGAAACGGTCGCGTATTTTCGATTTCTCATGGAGACCATACAGCCCAAGAACATTTTGGAGATTGGGACGGCAATTGGTTTTTCAGCCCTCTTGATGGCGGAACATGCGCCAGATGCCAAGATTACAACCATTGACCGTAATCTTGAGATGATAGGCTTTGCCAAGGAAAACTTTGCCCAGTTTGACAGTCGTAAGCAAATCACCTTACTTGAAGGTGATGCTGTTGATGTTTTATCTACTTTGACAGAAACATATGATTTTGTCTTTATGGATTCGGCCAAGTCCAAGTACATCGTCTTTCTACCAGAAATCCTCAAGCACTTGGAAGTTGGTGGAGTAGTGGTCTTGGATGATATTTTCCAAGGAGGAGATGTTGCCAAGGACATCATGGAAGTCCGCCGTGGTCAACGAACCATTTACCGTGGTTTGCAAAGACTTTTCGACGCAACTTTGGACAATCCAGGTTTAACAGCAACTCTAGTTCCACTTGGAGATGGTATTCTCATGCTACGAAAGAATCTAGCAGAAGTAGAGCTTCCTGAGAGCGAATGATTTTCAGAAAAATTTAAGAAATTATAGTAAAATAGATAAGGTAACACTTACCGTAAAAGGAGTAAAAATGAAGAAAAAACTTATGGCAGGAGCCATCACACTTTTATCAGTAGCAACACTTGCAGCTTGTTCAAACAGTTCTGAAGGAAAAGATTTGATCAGCATGAAGGGCGATGTGATTACAGAGCATCAATTCTTTGAAGAAGTAAAGAACAATCCAACTGCACAACAAGTCTTGCTCAATATGACCATCCAAAAAGTATTTGAACAACAATATGGATCAGAGGTAACGGATAAAGATGTGGATGATGCCGTTGCTGAAGAACAAAAGAAATACGGCGATAGCTACAACAGCGTGCTTCAACGTGCAGGTATGACACCTGAGACTCGTAAAGCTCAAATCCGCACTAGCAAATTGGTTGAATTGGCAGTTAAGAAGGCTGCTGAGAGTGAGTTGACAGACGAAGCTTACCAAAAAGCTTTTGAGTCTTACACACCAGATGTAACAGCTCAAATCATCCGTTTGGATAATGAAGACAAGGCAAAAGAAGTACTTGAGAAAGCTAAAGCAGAAGGTGCAGATTTTGCTCAGTTGGCAAAAGACAACTCTAACGACGACAAAACAAAAGAAAATGGTGGAGAAATCACTTTTGACTCTGCTTCTACAGAACTTCCAGAACAAGTCAAGAAAGCAGCCTTTGCCTTGGATGTGAACGGGGTTTCTGATGTGATTACAGCTACTGGAACACAAGCCTACAGCAGTCAGTTCTACATCATCAAAGTAACGAAGAAAACAGAAAAATCTTCTAATATAGAGGATTATAAAGAAAAATTGAAGACCATCATCTTGACTCAAAAACAAAATGATTCAGCCTTTGTTCAAGGAGTAATTGGTAAAGAATTGCAAGCAGCAAACATCAAGGTTAAGGATCAAGCCTTCCAAAACATCTTCACCCAATACATCGGTGGTGGTGACTCAAGCTCAAGCAGCAGCTCTTCATCTAACTAAGAAATCAAAAAACAAATCTCAAAAGAGATTTGTTTTTTTATACCTGATACTAGAAAATGAGTAAAATTCGAAGGATTAAAGGATAAGAGTTTTTTTCTTTCTGAAAAAGTGGTATAATAGCAATCAAAACTAGAAAATAAAACGGAATTGGGAACAGAAACGTCTGTTCCTATTAGAGTGGTGAAATATGAAAATTAGTAAAAGGCACCTACTAAACTATTCCATTTTGATTCCTTACTTCCTTTTATCGATTTTGGGTCTGATTGTGGTGTACTCGACAACGAGTGCAACCTTGATCGAAGAAGGGAAAAGTGCCTTTCAATTGGTGCGTAACCAGGGGATCTTTTGGATAGCTAGTTTGGTTCTGATTGCCTTAATCTATAAATTAAAATTAGGTTTCCTAAGAAATGGGCGTCTTATTTTTATCGTAATGATTGTGGAGATGGTTCTTTTAGCTCTGGCGCGACTGGTCGGAACACCTGTCAATGGAGCATACGGATGGATCTCTGTAGGACCTGTAACGATTCAGCCTGCGGAATACCTTAAGATTATCATCATCTGGTACCTGGCACATCGATTTTCAAAACAACAAGATGAGATTGCGGTTTATGACTTCCAGGTTTTGACACAGAATCAGTGGCTGCCTCGAGCTTTTAATGACTGGCGTTTTGTTCTGCTGGTTCTGATTGGTAGCTTGGGAATTTTCCCAGACTTGGGAAATGCGACCATCTTGGTCTTAGTGGCGCTCATCATGTATACGGTTAGTGGGATTGCCTATCGTTGGTTCTCGACCATTCTAGCTCTCTTGGCAGGAAGTTCAATGTTAGTCTTGTCTGTCATTCGCTTTGTTGGGGTTGAAAAGTTCTCTCAAATTCCGCTATTTGGTTACGTTGCTAAACGTTTCAGTGCCTTTTTTAATCCTTTTAATGACTTGGCGGGTGCAGGACACCAGCTCGCAAATTCTTACTATGCAATGGTAAATGGTGGCTGGTTCGGACTTGGATTAGGAAATTCCATTGAGAAACGTGGTTATCTGCCAGAAGCCCATACGGATTTCGTCTTTTCGATTGTTATAGAGGAGTTTGGATTCGTTGGAGCCAGTATGATTTTGGCTTTACTCTTCTTCTTGATTTTGCGAATCATCTTGGTTGGTATTCGAGCAAAGGATCCCTTTAACTCCATGGTTGCTATTGGTGTCGGAGGAATGATCCTTGTTCAGGTCTTTGTCAATATTGGTGGGATTTCAGGGTTGATTCCCTCTACAGGGGTAACCTTCCCCTTCCTTTCACAAGGAGGGAACAGTCTATTGGTATTATCCGTAGCCATCGCACTTGTACTGAACATTGATGCAAGTGAAAAACGTGCCAAACTTATCAGAGAATACGAGAATCAAACCGATGAAAATCTGTAAGGATTGAATGGAAAGGAAAGTATATGTCTCTTCAAAAATTAGAAAACTATAGTAATAAAGCAGTCGTCCAAGAAGAAGTCTTGATTCTGACTGAGCTATTAGAAGATATCACAAAGAATATGCTAGCGCCAGAAACCTTTGAAAAGATTATCCAGTTGAAGGAAGTATCAACTAGCGAGAATTATCAAGGGCTCAATGACCTAGTGACCAGTCTTTCGAATGAAGAAATGATTTACATTTCACGCTATTTCTCTATCCTTCCACTTTTGATTAATATCTCTGAGGATGTGGATTTGGCCTATGAAATCAATCACCAAAACAATGTGGACCAAGACTATCTAGGGAAACTATCTACAACGATTAAAATGGTAGCTGAAAAAGAAAATGCAGCTGAAATTTTAGAAAAGTTAAATGTCGTTCCTGTCTTGACCGCTCATCCAACGCAAGTACAACGCAAGAGTATGCTGGACTTGACCAACCATATCCATACGCTTTTGCGCAAGTACCGTGATGTTAAACTCGGTTTGATTAATAAAGAAAAATGGCACACGGATCTCCGTCGTTACATTGAAATTATCATGCAAACGGACATGATTCGTGAGAAGAAATTGAAAGTAACCAACGAAATCACCAACGTGATGGAGTATTACCAAAGTTCTTTCCTGAATGCTGTTCCGCGTTTGACGGCTGAGTATAAAAAATTAGCCAAAGAACAAGGTATTGAGCTCCAACATCCAAAACCAATTACCATGGGGATGTGGATCGGAGGAGACCGTGATGGAAATCCTTTCGTAACAGCGGAAACCCTAAACAAATCAGCCTTGACTCAGTGCGAAGTCATCATGAACTACTATGATGAAAAGATTTATAATCTTTATCGTGAATTTTCACTGTCAACCAGCATCGTGAATGTCAGCGACAAGGTCCGTGAGATGGCGCTGAAGTCACAAGACAACTCGATTTATCGTGAAAAAGAACTCTATCGCCGTGCCCTCTTTGACATCCAAGCTAAGATGCAGGCAACCAAGGCTTATTTGATTGAAGACAAGGACCTTCATCCTAGATATGCCACTGCAGATGAATTTTATCAAGATTTGTTGGCCATTCGCGACTCTCTCCTTGAGAACAAAGGAGAATACCTGATTTCAGGAGAATTTGTCGAGTTGATGCAAGCTGTCGAAATTTTTGGTTTCTACCTTGCTTCTATCGATATGCGCCAAGACTCTAGTGTTCATGAAGCTTGTGTGGCTGAATTGCTAGCATCAGCTGGTATTAACGACCATTATAGCGACCTTTCTGAAGACGAAAAATGTACCCTCCTCTTAAAAGAGTTGGAAGAAGATCCTCGTATCCTCTCAGCGACTCATGCTGAAAAGTCAGAACTGCTTGAAAAAGAACTCTCTATCTTTAAAGCTGCGCGCAAATTGAAGGATAAACTAGGTGAAAATGTCATTCGTCAAACCATCATTTCTCACGCAACCAGTGTATCTGATATGCTAGAGCTAGCCATCATGCTCAAGGAAGTCGGCTTGGTTGATGCTCAAAAAGCCCGCGTTCAGATTGTTCCCCTCTTTGAAACGATCGAGGACTTAGACCATTCGGAAGAAACCATGAGAAGATATTTTTCTCTTCCTTTGGCTAAAAAATGGATTGCTTCAAAAGATAACTATCAGGAAATCATGCTCGGCTACTCTGATAGTAACAAGGACGGTGGTTACCTGTCCTCGTGTTGGACTCTCTATAAAGCGCAACAACAACTGACTGCTATTGGGGATGAATTTGGCGTTAAGGTCACTTTCTTCCACGGTCGCGGTGGTACTGTGGGTCGTGGTGGTGGACCAACTTATGAAGCTATTACGTCTCAACCACTCAAGTCTATCAAGGACCGTATCCGTCTGACTGAGCAGGGAGAAGTGATTGGAAACAAATACGGTAACAAAGATGCAGCCTACTATAACCTTGAAATGTTGGTTTCTGCAGCCATTAACCGTATGATTACCAAGAAGAAGAGTGATACCAATACGTCAAATCGTTACGAAGCTATTATGGATCAAGTAGTGGACCGTAGCTACGATATCTATCGTGATTTGGTCTTTGGAAATGAACATTTCTATGACTATTTCTTTGAATCAAGTCCAATCAAAGCTATTTCAAGCTTCAATATCGGTTCGCGTCCAGCTGCTCGTAAGACCATCACTGAAATTGGCGGTTTGCGTGCTATTCCTTGGGTCTTCTCATGGTCACAAAGCCGTGTCATGTTCCCTGGGTGGTATGGTGTGGGATCAAGCTTTAAAGAGTTTATTGATCAAGATCCAAAGAATATCGAGTTCCTTCGAGACATGTACCAAAACTGGCCTTTCTTCCAATCTTTGCTTTCCAATGTAGACATGGTCTTGTCTAAGTCTAACATGAACATTGCTTTTGAATATGCCAAGCTCTGTGAAGACGAAGAAGTACAAGCTATCTACTACACTATTTTAGATGAATGGCAGTTGACTAAGGACGTTATTTTAGCTATCGAAGGTTATGACGAACTCTTGGCAGAAAACTCTTATCTAAAAGACAGTCTAAACTATCGTATGCCTTACTTTAATATCCTGAACTACATCCAGTTGGAGTTGATCAAACGTCAACGTCGCGGCGAATTGTCAGCAGACGAAGAAAAACTGATCCATACAACTATCAACGGAATTGCAACTGGTTTGCGTAATTCAGGCTGATATTCTACAAACTTCCTCCTTTTTCAAGGGGAAGTTTTTGAATTGTTTAAAAAATTCTAAAAATAAGCTTGACAAGTAGTTGAAAAATGATATAATTTAAACATTCAGAAAGTAATCATGCTCATTTTATAGAGAGTCTGTGGTTGGTGAAAGCAGATAGATGAAATTGATGAAATTGGGCTGAATGTACTTAAGAATTTGAAATCATAAAAATTCGGTGAGCACACCTTACAGTGCAACTCGTTATTGCGAGAAAGAGCGATAGGGATATTCCCTATAATTGAGGTGGCACCGCGCATCGACGTCCTCACACAAGTTTTTTGTGTGAGGACTTTTTCTATTAGGAGGA